>NZ_JACHIA010000031.1 GCF_014202995.1 Longimicrobium terrae | reverse complement strand
AGTCCATCAACCTTCTGAACCGCCGTATACGGACCCGTACGTACGGTGGTGGGGGAGGGGTGCCGGGGGTAACTCCGGCCCCCCTATCCCGATCCGGCCGGAGGGTTGCCGATCCCCGATCGTTCGTGCTGGCCGACGCGTCCCCCACCGTACCGCCCTGCGAACCGCACGCCTGCATGGCGGATGGCCCGGCCGCGGCAACCGGCGGCAGATCTCCTGGCGGAGATGGGCATCTCCTGCACGGGATCCATGCTGCCTCGTCCCCCCCCCGCCTCCACGGTTTCGCCCCGGCCGGGAGAGCACGGCGCCCGGAGCTTGGCGATCTACCGAGGAACGCGCAGCGGAACCGGAGCCGCTGATCTTCCCATCCGATCCCGTAAACGCGGAGTGTCTCCGGGCCTCGTCACATCGTTTCCGCTACCAGCCCCGCCGCGCGGCGGAACGCGGCCGCCGTCCACCGGGCGTCTCGCGTGCCTGCCCACGTGGCGATCCGCAGGCAGGCGTGGTACAGCCGCGCGCCATCCCCCGTCCCCGTATCGTCCGCCAGCGCGGCAAGGACGGAGAGCGGCGCCCGCAGCGGTTCCTCTACCGGCATGGCGAGGAGCGCGCGCCGCCGGACCGGGCCGGCACACGGGAGGAACAGAAAGGGGCGGAGCGGAGGGAGCGCTTCCGCCCACTTCTGCAGATCATCCAGTGCATCGCACAGCCGCGGTCCCGCGGCGTCTCCCGTTTCGGCGCAGATCATGGCCCGCTGCACCAGCCGCGGCGGGGCCACCGCCGTCACGCGGAGTACGGCTGCCGGGCCAGCGCGGCCAGCTCGGCCAGGTCCTCCTCCGCGCGGCGGTTGCCGGCGCGGGACATGGAGGCACCGGACTGCGCGCGCGTCGCCTGCTCCACGCGCATCCAGTCGCGGACGCGCGCGGCCGCCCGCGCCAGCTCCAGCAGCGTGCGCGTGGTGTCGCCGCCGCCCTCGGGGCGCTGCACCAGCGACCACGCACCGCTCCACGCCTCCTCGTACAGGCGGTGCTCGCCGGTGCCCGCCGCGGCGCGGGCCATCAGCGCCAGGGTGATCATCCGCTCCGCGGGCTCCGTGCGCCCCACCAGCAGCTTCTGCAGGATGGGGATCGCCCGGCCGAAGCTTTCGCGGCTGATCCACAGGTACGCGATGTCGTGGAGCAGGTCGGGAAGGCGCGGGTGCCCCCGGCCGTAGGCGCGCATGGCCGCCTTGGCGTACCGCTCGGCGTCGTCCAGCTGCCGCGCATCCATCGACAGCAGGAAAAGGCCGTGCAGTGCGCTGCCCCGGATGGCCAGAAGCCCGTGCCGTCGGCCCGCGCGCATGGCCTGGGTGAAGTAGCGCCGCGCCGTGCCCGGAACGTCGCGCCGCGCGTACAGCGTGCCCAGGTCCACGTACGCCTGCGCGTAGCTGGGCCAGTCCTTGCCCCGGCGCGCCAGCCCGATGGCGCGCCGCAGCCAGGTTTCGGCACGGGCCAGGCGCCCCCACCGCAGCGCCAGCCCGCCCACGATCCCCGCGGGCCCGGCGTCCTCGGGCGAGGCGAGCGCCCCGGCCTGCGCAAACGCCAGCGCGGTGCCGAACGCGCCCCGCTCCTGCGCCCAGCGCGACACCTCCAGGCACACCAGGCTCACGATGTCGGGCGCGGCCGAACCGGGGCTGCCGACCACGGCCGCCAGGGTGGTGAGGCTCACCTCGATGGAAGGATCCACCGACGAGGTGGCGAGCGAGCCCAGTCGCTTGTGCGCCGCCTGGGTGACGAACAGTCCGTCGCGGCGCTCCTCGGGCGTGGCGGCCCACAGGGTCACGTCGCGCAGCGAGTTCCACAGCAGCAGTCCCAGGTCGCCCCGGAACTCCTCCAGGATCTGCGACGCCTCCAGCGTTTCATCCGGCTCGCGCAGAATGGCGGGCGGAATGCACCAGCGCCGCGTCGCGTTACGGCGCCGACCACGCGCTCGGGACGGTGTGTTTCGTGCGGGTAGAGCAGGCATGTCCGGTGCTCCGGGGGGATGCGGCGCCGGTTCCTGGCGCCCAGCCCTATCGCGGGGAGCCGGCCGCCTGCTGCGCGGCCGGGCTCCGGATCGCGAGGATGAGTGCGTGCACGGGGCTTGGCCGCGACACTTGCGACCATTCCACGCACGCGGTAGTGTACTCCGTGGAACCCCACAACTAAGTGGACAGAGTAGACGGGCGGAAGATAGGCGCCTCGGTGGCGCTCGTCAATGCCCTTTGTTCACTCCAGTCACTTTTTCTGTCGCTTCGTACCAGAGCGGCCACCGTACGCGCAGGTCAGGCCTTGGTTTACAGGGTTTGACGGACGCGCGGGGGCGGTTTCTCGGAACCGGAGCACGCCGCCGCGGGCCGCACCTCCGGCTCCGGGCGGACTTCAGCCCCACGGATGATCCCCATGAGCTCCATCAAGATCACGCGCGCGGCCGGCGTGCTGGCGGCCGTTCTGCTGGCCGCGTGCGGCGGCGGCGAAAAGGAATACGTATACATCGGCATCGCCGGACCTGTGAGCGCGGCCAACGGCGAGTCCATGCGGCTGGCGGCGCAGATGGCGGTGGAGGAGATCAACGGCGACAACGGCATCGACGGGCGGCTGGTGCGGCTGGTGATGCTGGATGACAGCGCCAATCCGCAGAAGGCGCTGCAGGTGGCCGATTCGCTGCGGCGCGACGCGCGGGTGGTGGCGGTGGTGGGGCACCTGAACTCGGCGGCCAGCCTCAAGGCCGCCACGGTGTACAACGCGCCCGCCGGCGAGGAGGAGGGCGACCCGGTGGTGCAGATCTCGCCGGCCAGCAGCAGCCCGGACCTGACCAACGCCGGCGAGTGGACCTTCCGCATCACGCCCACGGACCTGGAGTTCTCTCCCGTGCTGGCCACGTGGGCGGCGCGGCGGCTGGGACGCCGGAGCGCCGCCGTGCTGTACGTGAACGACGAGTACGGCCAGGGCGTGCACGAAAGCTTTGCGCGCGCCTTTGCCGGGAGCGGCGGCCGCGTGGTGTCGGCGGACCCGTTCCTTCCGGGGACGCTCAAGAACGGAACGGAGCTGGATCCCTACCTGACGCGCGCCATGCAGCGGGGCGCGGACGCGCTGGTGATCGGCGGGCAGGCGGAGCAGGGGCTGCGCATCGTGCAGGCGGCGCGGCGGCTGGGCTACACGGGCCCCATTCTGGGCTCGGACGGGCTGACGGGGATCAAGTCGGGCGGGGCGGTGGCCGAGGGCGTGTTCGTGAGCTCCGCGTTCCTGCCGGACCGGCCTGACCCGGCGGCGCAGAACTTCGTGCGCAACTACCAGGCGCGGTACCGCAAGCTTCCGGACCACCGCGGGGCCATGACGTACGACATCGTGATGATGCTGCGTGACGCCATCCGGGCCAGCGGCACCGACCGCGCCGCCATCCGCAACTACATCGCCGGGATCGACCAGGCCCATCCGCGGGCGGGCGTCTCCGGCACGATCAAGTTCGACAAGAACGGGGATGTGCTGGGCAAGGACGTGGCGGTGGGCGTGGTGCGGAACGGCGAGTTGGTGACGGCGCGGTAGGGAATAGGGAATAGGGAATAGGTATAGGATTGCTGAGTCGGCGCGCAAATTCCTCATCGGACGACAAGAGCCCTCTCCCGGACGCCGGGGGAGGGCTCTTCTTTTCGCGGCCGCTTGTTCACGTCTCCGGAGCTCCGGCTGAGGTCAGCTGCGGCAGAGGCTCGCTTGTCGCCGGGCTGTGAGGCCCCTCCCCCGGCCCCTCCCCGTGCAAACTGCCGCACGGAGAGGGGAGAACTGCTGGATCGTGTGCTCCGGATGAATTGGCGCGGCCGCAGGTACCCCTCTCCCCCCGGCCCCCTCTCCCGCAGGCGGGAGAGGGGGAGACCTCAGCGAGGCGGCGCATCACGGCACCGATCGCGCGCGGTGTGAAGCGGTTGAAGCCCCGAACGGCGCCTGTGAGCGGCGTGTCGGGGCTTCCCGCTGTTCGAGCGGCAGATTCATTCGCGAAACACAACCCGCTCACTCGACGATGTCCGCCTTAACGGCCGAACTATCCGCCTCCCCAACCCTCCCCCAGTCTTTTTTGGGGGAGGGTGGGCCGGTGGTGCCGGCCCGGGTGGGGGCCGCCGTGGCCTCGCCCGTCGCGCATGGACCCTCCGCGCGTGCCGGTGAAACGACCGAAGCCTTCTCCCGGGGGGGAAGAAGGCTTCGTTTATCCGCCATGCGGAATCATCTCACGCGCGGCCGGTCACTTGCCGCAGCCGCAGTCGCTTCCGCAGCCGGGGCCGCCGGAGGGCCCGCGCGCGGGAAAGAGCGTGCGCCGCACCCGCGCACCCACGTAGAGCGCCGCGGCCAGCACAATCATCATCACGATCAGCGTCTGCATTTCGCTCCTCCGTTCCTATTCCCCATTCCCTATTCCCTATTCCCTATTCCCTGCAGTTCTTACCCCCACCCCATCAGCCGCCCGCCCTGATACACCAGCAGCGCCGACCCGTACGCCAGCGCCAGCATCCACGCGAACTGAAAGGCGGCCCACCGCGCGCCGGCCCATCCGCCGCCCGTCTCGCGGACGACGACGGCGGTGGTGCTCATGCACATCATCGCAAAGACGTAGAACACCATCAGCCCCACGGCCACCAGCGGAGTGTACACCACGGCGCCGCCCGCGTGCGTTTCCGCCCGCAGCTTCTCGCGCAGCGTGGTGGAGCCCTCGTCCGCGTCGCCGCCCACGCCGTAGATGGTGCCCATGGTGGAGACGAACACTTCGCGCGCGGCGAAGCTGCTCAGGATGCCCACGCCGATCTTCCAGTCGTAGCCCAGCGGGGCCACCAGCGGCTCCACGACGTGCCCCATCCGTCCCAGCGCGCTGTGCGCCAGCGCGGCTTCCTGCGCCTGCTCGTCCGACATCCCCGGCGCCGCGTCGGTCTTGGGGTACGTGGCCAGCGCCCAGAGGACGATGGAAAGCGCCAGGATCACCGTTCCCGCCTTGCGCAGGAACATGCTGGCGCGATGGCCGACGGAAAGCGCCAGGCTGCGCGGGCGCGGCAGGCGGTACGGTGGCAACTCCATGATCATGGGGCGCGTCTGCCCCTTGAGCAGCGTGCGCTTGAAGATGCTGGCCACCAGCAGCGCCGTCACCGTCCCCAGCAGATACATCCCCAGCAGCGTCAGCCCCTGCAGGTTGAAGACGCCTGCGACCGCCACCGAGGGGATGAAGGTGCCGATCAGCAGCGCGTAGATGGGAATGCGCGCCGAACAGCTCATCAGCGGCAGCACCATGATGGTGGCCAGCCGGTCCTTGCGGCTTTCGATGGTCCGCGTGGCCATGATCCCCGGCACCGCGCACGCGTAGCCGGAAAGGAGAGGGATGAAGCTGCGGCCGTGCAGCCCCACGCTCCTCATGAAGCGGTCCATGATGAACGCGGCCCGCGCCATGTACCCCGTGTCCTCCAGAATGCCGAGGAACAGGAAGAGGATGGTGATCTGCGGAAGAAAGACGAGCACGGAGCCCACGCCCGCGATCACCCCGTCCACGATCAGGCTGTTGAGGTCTCCCGGCGGCAGCGCGGCCGCCACGGCGCCGCCCAGCGCGCCGAACAGTCCCTCCACCCAGCCGATCATCGGTTCGGCCCAGGTGAAGATGGACTGAAATACCATCGCCATCACCAGCAGAAAGATCAGCGGGCCGGCCACGCGGTGCAGCATCACGGCGTCGATGCGGTCCGTGATGGTGCGCGCGCCGTCGCGGCTGCGGTGCACGGCGTTGTCCACCACGCCGGCGATCCACCCGTAGCGCGATTCCGCTTCCAGGCTGGTGGGATGCAGGCCGGCTTCCTCGATCCGCGCCCGCGCCTTGGCGACGGCCGCTTCCAGCCCCGCCACGTGCGACACGTGCCGCCCGGGCTGCTGCACGGCCAGCAGGCGAAGGGATTCCAGGCCGCTGGCGGATTCGCTGAAGCCGGCGGCGGTCAGCCGGGCTTCCAGCGGCGCCAGCGCGGCGGCGGCTTCCGGCGGGAGTTCGAACTGGCGCGCGGGGCGGGGGAGCGCAATGGCCTTGCGCACCGCGGAGCGCAGCACGTCCAGCCCCTGCCCGCGCGTGGCGACGATGGGTACGACGGGGGCGCCCAGCTCCAGCGTGAGCTCCACCGCATCGATGCGGATGCCCGCGGCCTCGGCGGCGTCCACCTGGTTGAGGGCGATCACCGTCGGCAGCCCCAGCTCCAGCACCTGCGAAGCCAGGAACAGGTTGCGCTCCAGGTTGGCCGCGTCCACCACGACGATGACCACGTCGGGAAGGCCGATGCCGTCCGCGTGGCCGGTGAGGACGGCGAGCGCGATCTCCTCGTCCGGCGAGCTGGCGGACAGGCTGTACGTGCCGGGAAGGTCCAGCAGGACGACGGGGCCGTCCGCGTCGCGGTAGCGGCCCTCGACGCGCTCCACGGTGACGCCCGAATAGTTGCCTACACGCTGGCGCATGCCCGTCAGGGCGTTGAACAGCGTGCTTTTACCGGTATTGGGATTGCCGATCAGCGCCACATGCAGCACACCCCCGCCGCGCGGTGCTTCCGCGGGCGAGGGTGCGGCGGGCGCGGAGATGATTCCGGCCGCGGCCTCTTCCATCGCTACTCCACTTCGATGTGCTCCGCCTCGGTGCGGCGGAGCGTCAGCATGAACCCGCGGACGCGTACTTCCAGCGGATCGCCAAGCGGTGCCCGGCGGATCACCTCGACGGTGGTACCGCGCATGAGCCCCATTTCCATCAGCCTGCGGGCGGCATCGGCGTCGCCGCCCACGCGGGTCACGCGGCCGCGGTCGCCCGCGGACAGTTCCGACAGCGTGCGCACCGGGTCAGCCGGCCAGCGGCAGCACCCGGATGGCCGACGCGAGCGCCTGGCCAAGCGCCAGACGCGCGCCCTTCACCTCCAGCAGCATTCCGTTGCGCGAGTCCACCACCTGAATGCAGCTGCCCTCGAACAGGCCCATGCCGCGCAGGCGGGTGGCTTCGTCCTGGTCGCAGTCCATCCGCAGAATGGCCGCGCGGCATCCGCTGGCACACGCGGCCAGCGGGCATTCCACGCAGCGCGCGTCCGCGGGGGCAGCCGCCTTTTTCCGGAAAAGCCGCTTCAGCATCCGGCGCTGGACAGGTGAAGGTGAGAATCAGTTTCAACCACGTCACGAATCTACCCACGCCCCTGATTCCACGCAAGGATGTGCATGGGGTGGATGTCGTGTTGTGCGACGGGGATATCGCTGGATGGCGTGCGGCCCGGGCGCGGTGTAAGAGGCCGGCATGCACGGCGGCCCCCACCCGGGCTCGTACGACTCGCCCACCCTCCCCCGCGAGAGCGGATGAATCCGCCGCTCCAACAGCGGAAAGCCCCGACACGGCACCCACAGGCGCCGTTCGGGGCTTCAACTGCATCAGGCACGGCGAGGAGGCCGAGGCCGCAGTCCGCGGAGGCGGACTTCGTGTGGTTCGAGGCGCGGTTTCAACCGCCGGGCGATCACCGCAGACGCACACCTACGTCCGCCCCGCGCCGAACGGCTCCCCCTCCCCCGCTTGCGGGGCGAGGGGGCTGGGGGGAGGGGGGCGCCCGCCGCACGCGCCGAACCTGTTGCCCGCGCCGAACCGCCGTTGCCGTTCCCTCCTGCCGCCATCCAGGCGAGGGAGGGCAAGCCGATGTTTACGCCCCCACCTCGCGCTGCGCCATGTCAATCCACTCCTTCTGCTCGCGCCGGTACTGCGCGGACGAGATCCGCGCGTGCCGAAGCACCTCCTCGAACACGCGCTTCGCCTCGTCCGCGCGGCCCATCTGCCGAAGCACCATCGCCTGGCGGCAGCGGGCCTCCGCGCTTCCTCCGCCGGGCGCGGCGGCCGTGTAGTCGCGCAGCGCCGCGGCCAGGTCGCCGCCTTCCTCGTGCACGCGGCCGCTCAGCACCAGTTCCCCGGGCGTGAGCGCGCGTACGCCGCGCAGGCGGTCGTACGCGGAGCGTGCGTCCGCGACGCGGCCCGCCTCGTGGTACGCGGCGCCCAGTTCCGCCAGCGCGCGCGGCGAATCGGCGTGAATGCCCGCCAGGCTGCTTTCGTACGTGCGGATCGCGTCGTCCAGCCGCCCCGCCTGCCGGTACGCCCGGCCCAGCGCCACGCGGTTGTCATGCGTATCCGCCAGCGCCAGCGCATCTTCCAGCTGACGGATCTCCGCACCGGGATCCAGCGCGCGCTTCACCGTCTTTCCCACCCGGGACAGCCCCGTGCGCCCGGACCGCATCTCCGGCAGGTACTCCACAAAAAAGTAGACGATGCTGCCGACCAGCGGAAAGAAAAAGATGATGAACAGCCAGTACATCCGCCCCGTCCGCACCGCGTGCACGGCAAAGAACACCTGGATGAGCAGGATGGCGATGGAATACGGCGAGTACAGATAGCTGGCGAACGGCATGGCGGGCGCGAAAGGGCGGGGAAGTGGTCTGGCGCGCGCCAACAATGACTTTCCGCCGCGCGGAACGCAACGGGCACGTTCGGCCGCCTGTCCACGTCAACGGATTTCGCGATCCGGATTGATGGATGGCGCGCGTTCCGTCTTCGGTTGATGAACGGCGGGAGTCGTGCGCAATGAGCGGCGGCGGATCGGCGGGTCGAGTGCGGGATGTCGCTCGGACGAAGCACGCGGCCGATCCGCCGATCCGGATGAGAAGCGGCGGCGGGCACCGTGGCCCGCCGCCGCTTCGATCATCCGATCGCGTCCCGTCCGTCGGTCGATCAGCCGATGGTGATGCGCAGGGTCGTGCCCCACGGGTCGCGCGCGATCCAGTCGTCGCCATCCCGCTCCGGAGAGAACCCGGCGGCGCGCAGGCTATCCGCCGCCCGCTCCGCATCCTCGTTGCGGGCCAGGACGATGGTCCATTCGACCAGCCGTGCGTCGCCCTCACCCGCCGGAACCGCCCGCGACCCGGCCCAGGTGTTGATCCCCAGGTGGTGGTGATAGCCACCCGCGGACAGAAAGAGCGCGCTGGGATAGCTCCACACCACGCGGTCCAGCCCCAGCGCCGCGTGGTAGAACGCCGCGCCCCGCTCCAGGTCGCCGACGTGCAGGTGCACGTGGCCCATCACCGTGCCGGCCGGCATCCCCGTCCACGGCGCGCCGCCCGCCGCGCGGAGGAGGTCCGCCATGTTCAGCGGCTCCGTCGCCATCACCAGCTCCCGGTTCTGCGCGCGCCAGAGCGAACGGGGCCGGTCCGCGTACACCTCGATGCCGAGCCCGTCGGGATCCTGCAGGTACAGCGCCTCGCTCACCATGTGGTCGCTCGCCCCCGCCCGCTCGCCGATTGCCGCCAGGTGCGAGATGAAGCGTCCCAGCGCCGCGCGGTCCGGCAGCAGGATGGCGAAGTGATACAGTCCCAGCCGCCCGCGCTGCGGCACGGGGGCGGCGCCTGCGCGTTCCCGCAGTTCCACCAACTCCGCATCGGAATCGTGGACGCCGAGGTGCGCGCTTCCCGGTTCCCGCCGCAGGACGCGCATTCCCAGCACGCCCTGGTAGTACGCCAGCGACCGCTCCAGGCTGCTCACCTGCAGCCGCACCGCGCCCAGCCGCAGGTCCGGCGGCATGCGAAAGCCTGGGGGCGCGATTCCGTACTCCGCACCCGCCGTTCCGCTCATGGTGTCCGTCATCGTCTCAGCCTCCCGCGCCGGACCAGGCCGGCGCGCGACAGGGTTTCGTCAGAAGCCGCGGCCGCGGCGCGACGCGAGCGCCGCATCCGCGGAATACTCGCCCGGACCGGTGAGCGCCAGCGCCGCGGCCGCGCCCAGCAGCGCAAGCGGAAACTCGAAGCCCTCGGGCGCAAAGAACCCGCCCGCCAGGTGAACCATCAAGATGGCGCCCAGCATGGTGATGGCCAGCCCCAGACCCGCCAGCCGCGTCAGCAGCCCGAAGATGAGCGCCAGCCCGCCCAGCAGTTCGACGGCGGCCACCATCGGCCCCGTGACGCCGGGGAGGGGAATGCCCATGCCGCCGAACGCCGCCGTAACGCCCTTCATCCCGTAGACAAAGAACTTCTGCCCGCCGTGCGCCACAAAGATGATTCCCGTCACCACGCGCAGCACCAGCAGTCCCAGATCCACGCGCGCCGCGCGCGAAGTCGCAATCGTATTCATCCCCATCGTCTCCGGCCAGTGTAGTGGGTGTTCAAACACTTGTTGTGATGACAGATACCCGGTCCGGCCTCACGCGTCCTCGCGGGCGCGGGCCAGCAGGTCGATCAGGGTGCGCAACTCCACCTCATCCAGATGGCCCAGCGCGCGCCGGTGCATGGCGGCGACCGGTTCATCCAGCGAGTTTACCAGCGTCAGCCCCGCCTCGGTGATGCGGGTGGTGACGAAGCGGCGGTCGCTGCCGCCCCGCTCGCGCTGCACCAGCCCCGCGGCCTCCATGCGGTCCAGCAGGCGCGTGACGTCGGGGACCTTGGCCACCATGCGGTCGCGCACGTCGTTGCGGCACAGCCCGCCCTCTCCGGCGCCGCGCAGAATGCGGAGGACGTTGTACTGCGTGGGAGTGATGTCGAACGGCTTGAGCATCTCGGCCAAGGCGTGGCCCAGCACCGCTTCCGTCCGCTGAACGCTGAGGTGCGCCTCCTGCTCCAGGCTGGAGAAGGGACGCGTCTGCTTCAGGTCATCCTGCAGTCGATTTACCATGTACGGAAATTAGGTGTTATAACACACATTGTCAACAGCCCCTCCCTGTGGGGCCGATTGACCGGGTGTGTTCCAGCGGCGATTCACCGCTGGTGTTCTCTCGTGGCGTTTTTCATCCACAGTGCAAGAGGAGTTCCCGGATTCGCCACACCGGGCTGCCCACGCGGGAGTTCCGGCCTGATTTCACGGATTGGACACGCTGGACGGTAACCTGGACTCGAAGCATGGCCGAGGCAAGCGGAGCACGCGCGGAGAAGTCGGCCGCGGCCGCGGGTCCCCGATCCGCGAGCCGCACGAACCGCGCGGCAGGAGCGCGGTGAGCGGGATGCTGTACTTGACGCGCATCCGGCACCGCGTCAGTTTAAGACAGTTTGTTCAATGTAGTCCCCGGTCACCCCACCTGGCCCAACGAAGAGGCGCGTAATGGCGAAGCTGAAGCTGGAACTCGATCATATCGACGTGCAGACGTTCGAGATCCTGACGGACGAGAACCGCTCCAAGGGCACGGTTCTGGGGCAGGAGACGCGCTGGGACTGCCCCTCGGCCGTGTGGCCCAACTGCCCGAGCATGATTGCGGAAGTTGATTGCCCGCAGTCGTCCTACGGCACCTGCCAGAGTTGCGGCAACACCTGCGCCGGCTGCACCGTGACCTGCCCGACCAACGGCGTGGAGTGCTGGGAAGAGATGTAATCCGGCGGGCTCCGGGCCGGGTCTGATGCCCGGCTGACGAGTCTGTCACGCGGAGAAAGAGGCCGATCCCATTCCGGGATCGGCCTCTTTGTTTCAGCACCGATTCAGCCGCGTGAGCAGTTGAAGAGCCGCCGCAACCGCGGAAAGCCTCACGGGACTGCTGTGAAGCTTCACCTGCTTTGGAAGCGCGCGACCTGAGCCGCAGTCGCCGCCGCGCTGTGGTCTCCCTTTCTCCGCGGAGCGGGGGAGAGGGCCGGGGTGAGGGGGCCCTTCCATTCGCGCAGCACGATCCGTGGCGTGACGTCGTGCCGTTCTCCCCTCTCCGTGCGGCAGTTTGCACGGGGAGGGGCCGGGAAAGGGGCCCGCGAGGCCGGCGGCGAGCGAGAGCTTCCCGCGGCAGAACCGCGCAGGCTCCCTGTCGTGAACCGGAACGAACACCCTCGGGACCGCCTTAGTCCGCGGCGAGCGCTTCGGCCTCCAGCGGCGTCGCGGGCCCGGTGGTGCGCTTGCGGTCCGCGAGCGCCGCGTGCGCCGCCGCCAGCCGCGCCACGGGCACGCGGTAGGGCGAGCAGGACACGTAATCCAGCCCCACCTGGTGAAAGAACGTCACCGAGCGCGGGTCGCCGCCGTGCTCGCCGCAGACCCCCAGCTTGAGGTCCGCCACCACGCCGCGCCCCAGCCGCGACGCCGTCTCCACCAGCCGTCCCACGCCATCGATGTCCAGCGTCTGGAACGGATCGTCCGGCAGAATGCCGCTGCCCACGTACTCCGGCAGAAAGCGCCCCGCGTCGTCGCGCGACAGGCCGAAGGTGGTCTGCGTGAGGTCGTTGGTGCCGAAGCTGAAGAACTGCGCGTGCTCGGCGATGCGGTCCGCCGTCAGCGCCGCGCGGGGAAGCTCGATCATGGTCCCCACCAGGTAGTCGACCTTGGCGTCGCACTGAAAGAACACCTCGTGCGCCACGTCGTCCACCACCTTGCGCTGCCGCGCCAGCTCCTCCGCCGTGGCTACGAGAGGGATCATGATCTCCGGAAAGACGGTGATCCCCTCCGCCTGCACGTTCACGGCGGCCTCGAAGATGGCCTGTGCCTGCATCCACGTGATGTCGGGAAAGCTGATGCCCAGCCGGCAGCCGCGGTGGCCCAGCATGGGGTTGGCTTCGTGGTGCCGCTCCACCTGCTCGCGCAGGCGGATGGGATCCTGCCCCAGCTTGCGGGCCAGGTCGCGGATTTCCGCCGGGCCGTGCGGCAGAAACTCGTGCAGCGGCGGGTCCAGCAGGCGGATGGTGACGGGAAGCCCGTCCATCGCCCGGAAGATTCCCTCGAAGTCCGCGCGCTGCATGGGGAGCAGCTTGGCGAGAGCGATGGCGCGCTGCGCGCCGGAGTCCGCCAGGATCATCTCGCGCACCGCGTCGATGCGGTCGCCCTCAAAGAACATGTGCTCCGTGCGGCACAGCCCGATCCCCTCCGCGCCAAAGCGGCGGGCCACCACGCTGTCGTGCGGGGTGTCGGCGTTGGTGCGCACGCGCAGGCGGCGGAACCCGTCCGCCCACGCCATCAGCCGCTCAAAGTCCGGCGTGGGCTCCGGCTCCACCGTGGGCACCTTGCCCAGGATGACGCGCCCCGTGCTCCCGTCCAGCGTAATCCAGTCGCCCTCGCGCACCGTCTCGCCCGCGGCGGAAAAGGTCCGCCGCGCCTCATCCATCACGATGTCGCCCGCGCCGGCCACGCAGCACTTGCCCATCCCGCGCGCCACCACGGCCGCGTGCGAGGTCATCCCCCCGCGGCAGGTGAGGATGCCCTGGCTTACGACCATCCCGTGAAAGTCCTCGGGCGACGTTTCGCGGCGCACCAGGATCACGGGCTCGTGCGGGCCGCGCTCCGCCGCCTCATCGGGGTTGAAGACGACGCGCCCCGACGCCGCGCCGGGGGAGGCGGGGAGCGCCGTCGACAGCACCCGCACGGGGGCGGACGGATCGATCATGGGGTGAAGAAGCTGGTCCAGCTGCTCCGGCGCCACGCGCAGGACGGCCTCTTCCGGCGTGATGCGCCCCTCGTCCACCATCTCCACCGCCATGCGGACGGCGGCGCGTCCGGTGCGCTTGGCGTTGCGCGTCTGCAGCAGGTACAGCCGCCCCTTCTCCACCGTGAACTCCAGGTCCTGCGCGTCGCGGTAGTGGTCTTCCAGCAGCCGCGCGGCCGCGACGAGTTCGTGGAACGACGCGGGAAGCGCCTGCTCCATCCCGTCGATGTGCAGCGGGTCGCGGATGCCGGCCACCACGTCCTCGCCCTGCGCGTTCACCAGGAACTCGCCGTACAGCCGCGGCTCGCCGGTGGACGGGTCGCGGGTGAAGGCCACGCCCGTCCCCGAGTCGTCGCCCATGTTGCCGAACACCATGGAGCAGACGCTGACCGCCGTGCCCAGGCTGTCGCTGATGTTGTTGATGCGGCGGTACGCCTTGGCGCGCGGCGTGTCCCACGAGCCGAAGACGGCGGCGATGGCGCCCCACAGCTGGTCCTGCGGGTCTTCCGGAAAGTCCTTGCCGGAGCGCGTGCGGACCAGCGCCTTGAACTCGGCGACCAGGGCGCGCAGGTCGTCGGCCGACAGCTCCGTGTCCAGCGTGACGCCGCGGCGGTGCTTGGCATCCTCCAGCAGCCGCTCGAACTGGTCCGCGTGCACGCCCATCACCACGTCGGCGTACATCTGCACGAAGCGGCGGTAGCTGTCAAAGGCGAAGCGCGCGTCCCCGCTGGCGGCGGCGAGCGCCTCGGCGGTGCGGTCGTTGAGCCCCAGGTTGAGGATGGTGTCCATCATCCCCGGCATGCTGAAGGCGGCGCCGGAGCGGACGGAGACGAGGAGCGGCGCCTCGCCCCCGCCAAACCGCTTGTCCGTGGCGCGCTCCAGCCGCGCCAGCGCCGCGTCCACCTGCTCGCGCAGCCCGTCGGGGTAGCGCCCGCCGTGCAGGTACAGCCGGCACACCTCGGTGGTGATGGTGAAGCCGGGGGGCACCGGAACGCCGATGCGCGCCATCTCGGCCAGCCCGGCGCCCTTGCCGCCGAGCAGATCCTTCATGTCCCTGCTGCCTTCCGTTTCTCCCGCGCCAAAGAAATAGACGTACCGGTCGGCCATGGTGTGCGCTCGCGTGAGGTGGATTGGGATGATGAACGGCAGGGCAGGGCGGATGGGCGCCCGCGCGGGGGCGTGGCAATAATGAAGCCGGTGCGCGGCGGGCGAAAACAGCTTCGCGCGCCGCGCACCGGCATGTTGCAACCGTCTCTCACGCTCTCACGCGCCCGCGATCGCGGGCGACCGCGTCAGGCGGTGCCGGACGATCCCACCACGGCGATCTCCACGCCGTTCTCCACCTCCGGCGGGACGATGTTGTAGCGGCCGGCCAGCCGTTCGCGAACCTCGCGGAACACGGCCAGGTTGGCCATCAGATCGCCCTGCCACAGCTCGATGGAAGCCAGCGGATACCAGTTGCAGCCGCCGGGGCCTTCGGGCTTGAAGTCGATCTCGAAGGTGAAGCGGCTGTCCTGGGCTCCGGGATGGCGGTGAAGCTCATCCATGAAGAGCCTGTGCAACTCGGTCCTGTCGAGGACTTCGCGCATGGGAGATCCGGTGGAGGGTGTGGGAGTCCGTCCGGCGGGCGGCCGGGACGAGAAGGCGGTCACGGCCGCTCGACGACGACCCAGACGGTGTCGCTTTCGGGGCGGTACGACATGCTGACGGAAACGTCCTTGGTGCGGTCGTCGCGAAAGCGGAACTGGTAGTCGAACGTCACATCCAGTTCGCGCCGTGCCACGCCGTCCTGAAAGCGCCCCTGAAAGTCGCGGACGGCGGTGCAGGGGGCGACTTCGTTGAAGAAGTCGCGGCCGATCACGTCGGCGCGGCTGGTGCGGGCCAGCGCCGACTCGGTTTCGTTGTACTGCAGGACGGTTCCGTCGCGGTCCAGCTGAATCACGCCCACGGGAAGGGAATCCAGCTCTTCCGCGGTGAGCGTTTCGACCATGAGGATGACTTCGGCGCGCGCAGACTGCATGGGTGCCCTCTCGTCGTGGTACGGGTAGAACTTCCTGCGGCAAACATGATACGTACGTTGAACAACGTGAGTCAAGAAAGATGCCGTGGAAGGGAAGTGCGTGAGTGCGGGGTGCGTGAGTGCGTTAGTGCGGAACTGATGAAGTGCGAGAGTACGAGGGAACAGATGCGCGGGATGGGTGCGGTGCGTGGAGTGGGGTTCGCGGGCGGCCCCCACCCGGGCCGGCACCACCGGCCCACCCTCCCCCAAAAAAGACTGGGGGAGGGTTGGGCGGGGCGGAGAGAGCGGTGTTTACCGCGACGCCGGGCCCGGCGGCGAGTGTCTGGAGCGAATGAATCCGCCGCTCAAACAGCGGGAACCCCCGACACGGCGCCCACAGGCGCCGTTCGAGGCTTTAACTGCTGATGCCGCGCGTGTCGCGCCGAACTCTCAGCCGCGCCGAACGGCTCCCCCTCCCCCGCTTGCGGGGCGAGGGGGCTGGGGGGAGGGGGGAGCCCGCCGCCCGCGCAAACCTGTCCGGAACACACGATAACTGGTGTGTGCTCCCTCTCCCACATCTGTTCGTGGGAGAGGGTCGTCGTGCGCAGCACGCGGGGTGAGGGCCCCCGCCCGCGGCCGCACCACCGCCGGACCTCCGGCCTGAACTCCCGCCCCGCCCGTGTCCGCCAGCAGAACCCCGCCGCCCCGCCAAGCTCATCCACCAGAACAGATCAGGCCGCCCCCACGACACCCTGCGCGGGACGGCCCTCGCACTCACGCACTCACGCACCCAGCACTCACGCACTAAAAAAACGCCCCTCTCCCGGGTCCCGGGAAAGGGGCGTTCACCCTCACGATTCCGCGCGGATCAGCGCGAGTCGCCGCTGGTGTACGTGGGGCGGGGGGGCTCCACGTCGTGCGCCTGGCGGTGCAGGCGCTGCACCACGCTGTGGCGGCGGCCGTACAGGAAGTAGATCACCATGCCGATCGCCAGCCAGATCACCAGCCGCTCCCACGCCTCGCGCGGCAGGCGGGACATCAGGAAGATGCAGGTGACCATGCCCAGGATGGGCACCAGCGGCACCAGCGGCGTCTTGAACGGACGCGGACGGTTGGGCTCCTTGACCCGCAGGTACCACACGCCGCCGCACACGATCACGAACGCCAGCAGCGTGCCGATGGACACCAGGTGGCCCAGCGTCGACACGTCGTACAGCCCGGCCAGCGCGGCGCACGCAAGGCCCGTCATGGCGCTGCTGATGTGCGGCGTGCGGAAGCGCGGGTGCAGGCGGCTGAAGATCGGAGGCAGCAGGCCGTCGCGCGACATGGCGAAGAAGATGCGCGGCTGGCTCATGAGCATCACCAGCATCACCGACGTAAGGCCCGCGATGGCGCCCACCTTGATCAGCTTGGCCAGCGCGCTGTACCCCGTGGCCTCGATGGCCACCGCGATCGGCTCCGCGACGTTCAGCGCCGGGTAGTCGACGATGGCCGTCATGATGCCCGACACGATGATGTACAGCAGGGTGCAGATGAGCAGCGAGCCCAGAATGCCGATGGGCATGTCGCGCTGCGGGTTCTTGGCCTCCTGCGCCGTCGTCGACACCGCGTCGAAGCCGATGTAGGCGAAGAAGATCACGCCGCCGGCCGCCACGATTCCGTCCCAGCCGAACTGCCGCGGTCCCGTGTTGGCGGGAATGAACGGCGTCCAGTGGTCGATGGACTGGCTCCAGTGGGTGAGCACGTAGTAGCCGCCCGCCAGGATGAACGCGCCCACCACGGCCAGCTTGATGGCCACCGCGACGTTGTTGAAGCGCGCCGATTCCTTGATGCCCAGCACCAGCAGCACCGTTACCGCAAAGATGCCCAGCGCGGCCACGATGTTGAACATGCCGTTGGCCTGCGGCAGGGTGTTGATGTCGATGCCCTGCGCCGCCAGCGACTGCGCCAGCTCATCCGTGTGCCGCACCCAGGAGTTGGTTCCCGGAGTCTGCACCAGGTGCCCCGGCGCGTTGGTCCACGCGGGCCCCAGGTCGATGCCGATGTCGCGCAGGATGGAGTTCACGTACCCCGACCAGCCCGCGGCCACCGTCGCCGCGCCGAACAGGTACTCCAGGATCAGGTCCCACCCGATGATCCACGCCACGATTTCGCCCAGCGTGGCGTACCCGTAGGTGTACGCCGAGCCGGCAATGGGGATCATGGCCGCGAACTCCGCATAGCACAGCCCGGCGAACACGCAGGCAATGCCGGCCAGCACGAAGGCGAGCATGATGGCGGGGCCGGCGTGCTGCGCGGCCGCGGTGCCCGTCAGCACGAAGATGCCCGTGCCGATGATGGCGCCGATCCCCAGCGAGATCAGGTTGCCGACGCCGAGTTCGCGTTTGAGGCTGTGCTCGCCTTCGGAAAAGGCGTCCGCCTGCAGGTCGTCGATGTTCTTGCGGGCGAAAAGACTCATGACTGCTCCGGTGTGGGCGGACGCCGGTCCGCCGCGGGGGTGGGTTGCTGGTGCGCCGCGCCGAGGGGGCGCGCGTCGGATGCGGCCGGGAGGCCGCATGAGCCGGGGAAAACGACGCCGCGGCATGGAAACGCGGGGCGAAACGCGCCCGCATCGTTACCCTGCCGGAACTCCGGTGCTGCTGGAATCCCTTCAATGTAAGGCCCGCGTGTGCCCGGTCAAGCGTTCGAACCACGCAAGGCGCGCTTTTCTGTCCTTTGCGCGTGAACGCGGCGCCCGCCGCATTGCGCCCGCGCCCCCGCGCGCGTTAGTGTGGCGCGCCGGGGCGGCCCGCCCGCCCGTACTTTGCCCGATGCACGCGACGCGTCTTAGATGACCGACCTGCTGGCCGTTCCCGAATCCCGCGCCTTTCCGCTGCGCCGCCTGCTGCAGCCGCTGCTGGCGGCCCGGCACGTGACGCTGCACACCCACGTGCAGGCCGACGGCGACGGCACCGGCTCGCAGGCCGCCGTGGCCGCGTGGCTGGAGGGGCGGGGCATCCGCGTGAGCGTGGTGAACCCCACGCCCTTTCCCGACTCGCTCCGCTTTGTGCTGCACCGGCAGGACCTGGTGGCTGACCTGGGCACCCCCGAGGCCGACGCCGCGCTGGATGACGCCGACCTGCACCTGGTGCTGGACACCAGCGAGCCCGGGCGCATCGGCGGGCTGGCGCAGCGGCTGGACCCGGCCCGCACGCTGGTGGTGGACCATCACCCCGCCGGTCGCGAGGTGGTGGGCGAGGTGGCGGTGCAGGACCCGTCCGCCGCGGCCACGGGGGAGATGGTGTACGACCTCATCACCCTGGCCGGCGACCCGGTTCCGCGCGCGTCGGCGCTGGGGGCGTACGTGGCGCTGGTGTCGGATACGGGATCGTTCCGCTACGGCAACACTACGCCGCGGGTGCTGGCGGTGGCGGCGGAGCTGATGACGCTGGGCATCGACCCCGAAGTCGTGTACCGCCGCCTGTTCGCCACGGCCCCGCGCCGCCGGCTGGAGCTTCTGCGCGAAGCGCTGGCCACGCTGGACAGCGACGAGGACGGGCGCATCGGGTGGATGGTGGTGCCGCACGAGGTGGCGGCGCGGCTGGGCGCCACGGGCGAGGACTTCGACGGGCTGAGCGAGCACGTGCGCTCGGTGGAGGGGACGGAGGTCGCCCTGCTGTTCCGCGAAACCAAGCCGGGGGAAACCAAGATCAGCCTGCGCAGCAACGGCGCGGCAGACGTCAACGCCATCGCGCGCGAGTTCGGCGGCGGCGGGCACGTGAAGGCGGCGGGCGCGCTGGTGCACGAGCCGGCGGAAACGCTGGTGCCGCGCGTGGTGGAGGCCGTCGCCCGGGCCCTGCGCGGGTGAGCGTGTGTCCGCGCGGCTGAGCCCGCGCGCCCTTGCCGCCGTCACCGGGGCGTGGCTGCTGTACGGGCTGCTGGTGGGGAGCCAGGCCGTTCTGGGCTACGCGCTGACGGGCGAACGCGGCCCGTCGTGGTCGCGGATGATGCTGGTTCAGCTCGTTCCCTACCTGGCGTGGGCGGTGCTCACGCCGGTGATCGTCTGGCTGGCCGTGCGCTTTCCCCTCGTCCGTGGCCAACTGCTGCGCCACCTTCCCGCCCACCTTGCCGTCGCGCTGGTCCTCGTCCTGATCGCCTCGCTCACTTTGGCGCTGGGCGGCCGCTGGATCGATCCGGGCATGGCGCGTCCCCTCACGCCCGCGTATCTGCTGGCCATCGCCAGCAACCGCCTTCCTTCCACGCTCATCCTGTACGGCGTCGTCCTCGCCCTGGCGCAGCTGGCCGCGTACCAGCGCGCGCTGCGGGAGCGGGAACTGCGCGCCGCCCGGCTGGAGGCGCAGCTGGCCGGAGCGCGTCTGCAGGCGCTCACCGCCCAGCTTCAGCCGCACTTTCTGTTCAACTCCCTGAACACCGTCGCCATGCTTGTGCGCGAAACGGGAAGCCGCGACGCGCTGGCCGTCGTGCTGAACCTGAGCGAGATGCTGCGCAGCACGCTGCGCGGCGAGAACGAGCACACGGGCACGCTGGACGACGAACTGGAACTGGTGGAGCGGTACCTGGAAATCGAGCGGATCCGCTTTGACGGGCGGCTGCGCACCGCCCTCCACGTCCATCCGGACGCACGCCGGGCGCGGGTGCCCCGGCTTCTGCTCCAGCCCCTGGTGGAGAACGCGGTTCGCCACGGCGCGGGCGCGACCGGCGCGGGCGAGATCACCATCCGCGCGGAGGTGCGCGGCGACCGGCTTCTCGTAAGGGTGGAGGATGACGGGCCGGGATTTTCCGCGCCCGCGCCCCACGCGGGAAGCGGGGTGGGGCTGGCCAACACCCGCGCGCGTCTGGCGGAACTGTATGGCGCCGCCGCCTCGTTGCGGGTGGCGGACGGGAATCCCGGCGCGGTGGTGACGGTGGAGCTTCCGCTGGCATACGGGGAGGAGACGGGGGCGTCATGAAGGTGCGCACGCTGGTGGTGGACGACGAAGCCATCGCGCGGCGCGGTGTGGTGCGGCTGCTGTCCGGCGATGAGGAGATCGAGGTCGTGGCCGGGTGCGCGGACGGGGCGGAGGCCGTGGACCGCATCCGGGCGCTGCGGCCGGAGCTGGTGCTGCTGGACGTACAGATGCCGCGGATGGACGGCTTTGCGTGCCTGGCCGCGCTCGCGCCGGAGGAGCGCCCCGTCGTGGTCTTCATGACCGCGTACGACAGCTACGCCCTGCGCGCGTTTGAAGCGCAGGCGCTGGACTACCTGCTGAAGCCGTTCAGCGACGAGCGCTTCTTCGCCGCCGTGGGGCGCGCCAAGGAGACGGTGCGCGCCCGCCGCCTGCACTCCGCGTCCGGGCGCCTGCTGGACGCCCTTCTCCAGGCCAGTCCCCCTCGGCCGGCGCCCCCGCCCGCGCCCGCCATCCGCGCGGGGGGAGACGCGGCGGATGACGTTCCCTCCGACGCGGACCGGGCGGACGCGCCCGTCCCCGCCGGCGGCTGGGCAGTGCGGGTGATGGTTCCGCGGGGCGGGCGCTGGACCTTTGTGGGGGTGGGCGACATCGACTGGATCGGCGCGGCGGGATCGTACGCGGAGGTGCACGCGCGCGGCGAGGTGCACCTGCTGCGCGAGCCGCTGGCCAGGCTCGCGGACCGGCTGGACCCGCGCCGGTTCGTGCGCGTGCACCGGTCCGCCGTCGTGAACCTGGACCGCGTGCGCGAGATCCAGCCCTGGTTCAACGGCCAGCTCGCCCTGGTGATGGAGGATGGCGGGCAGGTGATCGTGAGCCGGCGGCGGCGGGCGGCGCTGGAGGCCGCACTCGGACAGCAGTTCTGACCGCGGCGGCGGAAATCCCGTCTCCGGCTGACCTGCACGGCTGACGGCGCCGAAAGGCGCCGCTCGCAGCCGCGGAGGCGGATCATCGAAATCCAAAACGGCCCCGGTCGCGCGACGAATGCGCCTGACCGGGGCTTCTGGCGTGGATGAACGGCGGTGGATGGGCCGCCGTTCATCCCCCGGAACCGGCCGCCCGTCGCGTGGGGCGACCGTTCGCGTCACCCGGCGCGCGGCTCCGGGCCGCGCGCGCTACCGTTGTCCGCGCGGCCCCGGCGGCCGCCGCTCCCGCGACGCGGGGCGCAATCCACACGCGGATCCCGATGATGCGAACTCTGCTGGCCGTCTTCTGCCTCGCTCTTGGCGCCTCGCGCGCCGCCGCGCAGGCGCCCGCCCCGTGCACGCCGCCCCGCGCGGACGAGCCCACCCCCGCGCAGGTGCTGGATCGCGCGCGGGCCGCCATCGGCTCCCCCGGCACGGCGGACTCGGTGCTGCACTTCCGGGGCGCCTCGGCGACCCTGATGAACTACCAGTCCGACCGGAGCTACGCGCCGTTCTTTTCCGCGTTCGACACGGGCGAAACGTGGTACGACCCGGCCTCCGGAGTGGAGCGGACCACGTCGTCCACCTGGTTTCCGGGAAGTGGCCCCATCCCCCCGCGCACCGTGCTGGCCGCGCCAACCGCCAGCTTCGGCGCGCGGGACACGGCCGTGGTCCCGGCCGCCATGCAGCACGGCGGCATCCGGCAGACGCGCCTGCTGAACCCCTGGGCCGTCCTGCGTGACTGGAGCGCAGCGCCGGACGTCGCCTCCGGCGGAAGCTGTACGTACCGCGACTTTCCGCGCCGCGTGCTCACCCGCCGCGGGCCGTTCGGGGAGCAGCGGCTGTACGTGGACCCGCGTTCCGGCTATCCCGTGGCGCTGGTGGAAAACGAGCCGCACTACCTGTGGGGCACGTCGCGGGCGGAATACGTGTGGTCCAACTGGGCGCCGGTGGGCGGAGGCGTCTACCCGCTGACGGCGTTCCGGATGGTGGATGGCGAAACGGAGATCAGCCGCACGGTGGGCGAACTGGGGATGGCGCCGCGTGCGGGGGCGCCCCGGCTCTCCGTTCCCGCCGTCCCCGACATGACGCCGCGGCACTGGACGGAGGCGGCGGAGGCGATGCCCACGGACACGGTTCGCGCGGGCGACGCGGCGTTCCTCCTGGCCAGCCGCGCCTATACGGAGGGCGCCGTGCTCGCGGGCGACACCATCTATCTGCTGGACGCCACGCTGGGCGAGCGGCGCGCGCGGTCGGATTCCGCGTGGCTGGGCCGCCTGTTCCCGGGGCGGCACCCGGTCGCGGTGGTGGTGACGGACCTGGCGTGGCCCCATGTGGCCGGCGTGCGGTACTGGACGGCCCACGACGCCACCATCATTTCGCACCGCACCTCGGAGGCGTTTCTGCGGCGCGTGGCGGACCGGCGGTGGACGGAGGCGCCGGACGAGCGGGAGCGCCGGCGCGGCTCGTCGCCCTTCCGCTTTCGCGCGGTGGATGATTCCGCGTCGCTGGGCGGCGGGCGGGTGCGGCTGTACGCCATCAACGGGCCGTCCAGCGAGGGCGCGCTGATGGCGTGGGTGCCGTCCGCGGGGCTGCTGTGGGCGGGAGACTACGTGCAGACCGTGAGCGAGCGGTCGGCGTATGGGGCAGAGGTGCTGGCGGCGGCCCGGCGCGCGGGGATCCGCCCGGCGCGGGTGGCGGCCCAGCATCTTGCTCTGACGCCCTGGGCCGCGCTGGAGCAGGCGAATTCCCCCGTGCCGCCCGCCGCCGGCCCGTGATGCACGGAGGCCCTGTTCGCGCGGTGTCGTGAAGGGGGCCGCTTCGGGGGAGAGACCGCGGCGCGCGTCAGAAACGTTGCGCCCGGTCCATCCCCGGCCGAAGTTCAGGGGGGCGCCGCCCGGCGCCTCCCTTTTTCGTACTCTCGCCCATCCATTCGGAGCCCCTCCATGAACGTACCCTGCCGGCAGTGCAATACGCCCGTTGATGAAAGCACCGCGGTATGTCCCGTGTGCGGCGCCACCAATCCCGCGCAGCGCTACGGGCCGCCTCCGGGCTCGGCGACCATGCAGACCACGGCGGTCAACGGCGGCGTGGTCATCCGCGACATCGACATTCCGTTCGGGCGGATGGTGGTGCTGATCCTGAAGTTCATGGCGGCAAGCATTCCCGCCTACCTGCTGGTGATGGTGATCATGTTCATGCTGATGGGGGTCTTTGCGGGCGTGATGGCGGCGGTGATGCCGGACGTGTTCACCGCGCCGGCGGCGTCGGGGCTGTAAATCGCGGGACGGGGAAACAGAAACGGGGCGCGTCCGATGATTGGACGCGCCCCGTTTGTCATCCCCGATGCGGTCAGCCGCCGACGGAGCGGTACGGATGGCGGCGGGCGTAGTTGTGAGCGGTGATGGCCGCGATGATGTGGGCCACCCATCCCAGCAGACCGCCGGTGCCGAGCCAGAGGCCGGGGGTGAAGATGAACCAGAAGATCGCCCGGCCCCACTTGCCGTTGTAGAGCTGGCCCATGCCGGGGATCAGAAAGCTGAGGAGCGCCGCCAGGCCGGGATCTCTCACCGTCGCCTCACTGTTCAGGGGATTTGAGGCGGACCGGTCCGGCCCGCGTTCAGGTCGTGTACGCGTGGAGCCGCGTGGGAGTTTCAGCGGGCCTGGACGTGCGCGCAGGCCGCCGCGGCGGGAATGATAGAGAGAGGGGATGCGCGGCGGCAAGCGAGGAGGCGGGCAGGGCGTTCGGAGCCCGTTTGGCCAGGGACGATTTCGCTTTTCGCCGGGCTGTGAGGCCCCTCCCCGGCCCCTCCCCGTGCAAACTGCCGCACGGAGAGGGGAGAAACCACGCCGGGAACCGAGGCTGCGTGCAGGTGAAGGCTCGCGGCTGGTTGGGAGGGCGCGCCGGCGTTGTTGCAGGGCCTGCGATTACAGACGTTCGGCGGGACCACGGTTCGGCGCGGGTCGCGGGCTTCTCGGGATCGCGATCGTGTGGGATCGGTGCCGCCGGCCGCGCTCGTGAGTTCATCCGCGTTTTCGGGAGGACCATTATCCGCTTTCCGCGCAGATGCAGCCCGGCGCTTCTGCCTGATCGCGTCTGTTGGCGGACCTGCCGCAGATCGAGAGAGCGCGCGCAGCAGATCGAGGCGGGGCGGGTGATGGTCATCGACCGAAAACACGATGCGGAGCAGAAAACGAGGCGGGCCTCCGGAGTGGAGGCCCGCCTCGTTCCATCGATCGAAAGAACCCGCCGCGATCAGGCTTCGTCTTCCAGGTACGTGTACCCCGCCAGCCCGGCGATGTAGTCGGCGATGAAGGCGTTGGCCTCCGCGCGCGTCAGGTCGCGGGCGTTGCTGATCTTGCGGCGGAAAGTGCTGATCAGGTCCTGCGTGTTGAACTGCACGTAGTTCAGCACCTCGGTGATGGTGTCGCCATGAACGAGGTCGCCGATCTCGTATCCGCCCTCGGAAAGGCGGATGTGCACGGCATTGGTGTCGCCGAACAGGTTGTGCAGGTCGCCCAGAATCTCCTGGTACGCGCCGGTCAGGAAGATCCCCAGCACGTACTTCTCGTCGTGGTCAAAGGAGTGCAGCTCCAGGCTGGGCTTGCTCTTCTTCCATCCCACGAACTGGTCGATCTTGCCGTCGCTGTCGCAGGTGACGTCCTGCAGCGTGCCGCGGCGCGTAGGCTCCTCATCCAGCCGGTGAACAGGCATGATGGGGAACAGCTGGTCGATGGCCCACGAGTCCGGCAGCGACTGAAAGAGCGAGAAGTTGCAGAAATAGCGATCGATCAACAGCCCTTCCAGCTCGGGAAGGATGTCGTCGTGCTCCTCGGGATCGCGCGAGGCCAGCTGCGCCACGCGGTTCATGATCGCCAGCCAGTACCGCTCCGCCACCGCCCGCTCGCGCAGCGTAAGCGTGCCCGAGTTGAAGTGGATCTGCAGCTGCCCCTTGATGAAGGTGGCGTCGTGGTACACCTCGCGCAGGCTGCGCCCGTCCAGCTCGCGCAGCACGCCGGCCAACTCCTGCACCAGCGTGTGGTCGTCCTCGGTCACCGCGTCGGGCGGCTCGGAGGCCTGCGTTTCCAGGTCGATGACGTTGATGAGCAGCAGCGCGTGGTGCGCCGTAAGCGCGCGCCCGGACTCGGAGATGATGTGCGGCATGGGCACCTCATTCTCACGGCACGCCTCGGCGATGGAGTACACGATGTCGTTCGCGTACTCCTGCATGCTGTAGTTGACGCTGGCCGCGCTGGGCGAGCGCGAACCGTCGTAATCCACGCCCAGCCCGCCGCCCACGTCCACGAACTCCACCTCCACCCCCAGCTGCCGGATCTCCACGTAGTACCGGGAAACCTCCGTCATCGCAAGCTTGATGTTGCGGATGTCGGGGATCTGCGAGCCCAGGTGAAAGTGCACCAGCTTGAGGATGTGCAGCTTGCCCGCCTCGCGCAGCTTGTCGTACACGCGCATGAGCTGCGACGGGTTGAGCCCGAACTTGCTCTTTTCGCCCGCCGTTTCGCTCCATCGCCCCGCGCCCGTGGCCGACAGCTTGATGCGCACGCCGGCGGTGGGTTCCACGCCCATTTCGTCGGCGACCTTGAGCAGGACGTCGACCTCGCTGAGCTTTTCGATGACGATGATGACGCGGTGCCCCAGCTTCTGCCCCATCAGGGCCAGCCGCATGAACTCCTCGTCCTTGTAGCCGTTGCAGACGATGAGGTGGTCCGTGCGCTCGGTGAGCGCCAGGACGGCCTGAAGCTCCGGCTTGCTGCCGACTTCCAGCCCCACGCCGTGCCGCTCGCCGAACGCCACGATCTCTTCCACCACGTGGCGCTGCTGGTTGACCTTGATGGGGTAGACGGTGGTGTAGCCGCCCTCGTACCCGAAGTCGCGGATGGCCGTGGCGAAGCGCTCGCCCAGGTTTTCGATCCGCGTGCGCAGGATGTCGCTGAAGCGAAGCAGCAGCGGCAGCCGTACGCCCTGGGCTTCCAGGTCGGTGGCCAGCTCAAAAAGGTCCAGCCCGCGGGCGGGATCCTTGGTGGGGTGCACGGTGACGTGCCCCTTCTGGTTCACGTCGAAGTAGCCGATCCCCCAGCCCTCGATGTTGTACAGCTCGCGGGAATCGTCGATGGTCCACTTCGTAGCGATCTCGGCCTCCGGGGTGTGGCGCAGGGCCATGGTCGGTTTTCCTGGATTGTCGGACGCAAATGTGGACCCTTGCGGCCCCGCGCGAAAGTGGTGCCGCGGCCGCACTGTCGCCGTGCGGAGCGCCCGGCTAGGTTGGCGGACAGAACGGCGGAACCCGATCATCCGGCCCACGACATAAAATGTACCGCGCACCCGACTTCTCGCTCCCCCGCTTCGCCGATGCCCCGGTGGCCCGCTTTCAGCCGGCGCCGGCGGACGGCGTGCTCCCGGAAGGCTTCTTTTCCACCACCAACCTGCCCACGTACGTCAAGCTGGCGGACGGCTCGTGGAAGCTGCCGCGCGACCCGCGGATGGACAGCGCGCTGGTGCTGGACGACGACGGCGTGCCGCGCGTGCTGGAGGCCCGCTACGCGCGCGCCGGACAGATGGTGGCCATGGGGATGGCCGAGGACGGGAGCGAGGGCATCTTCGTGCACGCCAGCGGGCTGATGGGGCCGGAAGGCGACGTCGGCCCGGAGGGCGAGTTCAAGTTCATGTCCTCCGAGGTCAGCCGCGAAAAGCCGACCGACTACGGCGAAATGGCCCGCATCCTGGTGGATGAAAAGGAACGCGGCGGCCACTTCATCTGGGTGGTGGGCCCGGCCGTGCTGCATTCGCGCGGCCGCGACACGCTCGCCTGGTTCGTGCGCGAGGGGTACGTGGGCGCGCTGTTCGGCGGCAACGCGGTGGCGGTGCACGACATCGAGAGCGCCACGCTGGGGACGACGCTGGGGATGAACAACCGCGGCGTGCCGGTCGATGGAGGCCACGCGTTCCACATGCGCGCCATCAACCGCGTCCGTGCGGCGGGAAGCATTCGCGCGGCGGTGGAGCAGGGGATCATCCGCGACGGCATCATGCACTCGCTGGTGACCACGGGCGTCCCGTACGTGCTGGCCGGCAGCATCCGCGACGACGGGCCGCTGCCGGACACCATCACCGACGCCATCCGCTGCCAGGAGGCGATGAAGGAGCACACGCGCCAGTGCACGGGGGTCATCATGATCGCCACGGCGCTGCACTCCATCGCCACGGGCAACATGCTGCCGTCGTACGTGTGGCGCGAAGAAACGGGCGAGGTGCGGCCGCTGACGACCATCTGCGTGGACTCGAGCGAGTTCGTGGTGAGCAAGCTCAAGGACCGCGGCACGCACCAGGCGTTCGGCGTCATCACCAACGCGCAGGACTTTCTTCACGTCCTGCGCTTCTACGTGGAGCAGGAAGCGGCGGAGCGCGCCCGCGCCCCGGAGACGGCCGGCGCCGCCTAACCGATGCGGCTTCGGGTTGAGCGCACAGCCAAAGGAGATCTCATGGCCAAATTTCAAATCGGCGACATCGTCCAGCTAAAATCTGGCGGCCCCAAGATGACTGTAAAGCAGGTCTTCCCGGACGGAGTGGTAAGTTGTCATTGGTTCTCTGGTACAAAACTTAGTAGCGGCATCTTCTCAGCCGAAACGCTAGTCGTGGCGGAGGGTCCAGGCGACAATCGAACGGGGAAAAACAAGGCTTAGGATGACGACCGCTGCTGAAGTTGCACGTTGGATGCTGGCTCAATTGAACGAAGAAGAGTACCTGTATCAGCATTATGTTGTAGCCGAGATCGAGGAGAGGTTCGGGGAAGCTTTCATTTACTACAACGCCAACGGCAACCCCGCTGTTTTCCAAGGCAGTTTTGAAAGAATTCCACAGCCTCACTGGCGACGCCGTGATCTGGAATCGCGCTGAACGTTACTGGCGCAAACGCGAGGAGTGGGATGAGCCCGGACGAACTCAGGGCTAACCCAGGCATAGGTGGTCAGCCGGCCTCGCAGATTGCCGCCGCGCTGGCGGCGGTGGCGGACCGGGTGCCGCCGTCGTCCGTGGACGCCGTGTGGCTCTTTCCGCCGCGGCAACTGGGCGCGCGGGAAAGCGGGCTGGCGGTCCTCTCCACCTACGCGGGTGAGGGAGCGGAGGGCGCGCGGACCATCTACACGCTGCACTACGTGCTGGAGCCGCCCGCGCCCAAGGCCCTGCCCGTGCGCACCGACGAGCTGGCGGAGCAGGGGACGGTGCCGCGCGACCGGGTGGACCGCATCATCGAAGGCGTGCTGCGGCGCCTGCACGAGCCGGAATCGCCCCCCGACGTGCGGGAGGTGGAAGGCGACGAGGCGCGCTGGACGGAGATTCTGGCCGGGTTGAGCAGCGCGGCTTGACCGGGCTTATCCAGAATGATTATCGTTAGGGCCGACCAGCCCGCCCCTTTGCGCCAGTCCTGGAGTCCCCTGATGGCCACGATGGAGCACGAAGTCACCTCTCCGTACCTGCACCTCTTCCGGCGCTATCTGCGCCAGCAGGGGCTGCCGGTGACCTCGCAGCGCGACATGGTGGCGGACGTGGTGTTCGGCAGCGCGGCGCACCTGTCGGTGGAGGAGATCGAGGCGGAGCTCAAGAAGCGGGGCGAGCGCATCGGCAAGGCCACCATCTACCGGACGATGGAGATTCTGGTGCGCGCCGGGCTGGTGGAGGACCACGACTTCGGCGACGGCTTCAAGCGGTACGAGCACGTGTTCGGGCACCAGCCGCTGCACGAGCACCTGGTGTGCACCCACTGCCGCAAGGTGGTGGAGTTCAAGCGGCGCGAGATTTCGCGCATTCAGCACGAGGTTGCGCGCGAGCACGGCTTTATTCCGCAGCGGCACCGGCTGGAGATCTACGGGCTGTGCCCGGAGTGCCAGGCCAGCGGGGTCACGCTGAGCCGGAACGGGCTGGCGTGCCTGGGGCTGGGGTCTTGAGGGGAAGTGCGTGAGTGCTGGGTGCGTTAGTGCGTGAGTGCGAAGGACAGGAGAGGCCGTTCCGCGAGGGTGTCGCGGGGCGGCCTTTTTTTCTTTCGGTGGATGGGCGATGGGGGCGTGACAGGTCTTTTCCGGCGGACGGATGGGCGGGGGGGGAATCTGTTCGCGGGGCCAAGGGTGGCGCGTGCCGAGGGTGTGGCCCTCACCCCGCGTGCTGCGCACGACGACCCTCTCCCACGAACGGATGTGGGAGAGGGAGCACACGGCAGTGTCGCGCGCTGCGGAGGGTTCGGCGCGGCGGCGGGCTCCCCCCTCCCCCCAGCCCCCTCGCCCCGCAAGCGGGGGAGGGGGAGCCGTTCGGTGCGGAGGCGGGATCGGCGCGCGTCCGCCGGCCTCGCAGGCCCCTCCCCCGGCCCCTCCCCATGCAAACAGACGCACGGAGAGGGGGGAACTCACACCGGGGACTCTGGCGCTGGCGGGCGGTTGAAGCCCCGAACGGCGCGCGAATAGCGCCGTGTCGGGGGTTCCCGCTGTTTGAGCGGCGGATTCATTCGCTCAAGAGGCCTCGCCACGCGCCGATGTACGCTCCGCGGACCGAACCATCTGCCCGCCCCAACCCTCCCCAGTCTTTTTTGGGGGAGGGTGGGCCGGTGGTGCCGGCCCGGGTGGGGGCCGCCCGCGAACTCCGCCCCACACGCCACATCCATCCCCGCACATCTATACCTTCGCACTCTCGTACTGTCGTACTCTCGCACTTTCGCACTTTCGCACTCTCCCCCCACATTGTCCGCCTCGCGCACCCGACCCGCGCGACCCATCCGCACATCATGCGTACCGGAGCCGATAGATGCCCGCTGAACTTCCCGAGTCGCTCAAGGACCTTTCCTGGGAGCTTCCCCGCAACTTCCTGGGGCTGGAAGGCGATGACGCCAGCTGGGAAAAGGCCGGCGTCGTCATCCTCCCCATCCCGTACGAGTCCACCGTCTCGTACCAGGGCGGCACCAAGCTGGGGCCCGACGCCATCATCCAGGCTTCCCGCTTCATCGAACTGTACGACCAGGAGCTGGATACCGAGCCCGGCCCCGCCATCGGCGTGTGCACGCTTCCCGCGCTGCACCTGACCAGCGCCGGCCCCGAAGCCGCCGTCGCCGAACTGCGCGAAGCGTACGACGCCATCCTGCGGGAAGCCGGCGACCGCTTCGTCATTGGGCTGGGCGGCGAGCACAGCATCACCAGCGCGCCGGTGCTGGCGTACGCGGCGCGGCAGCCGGAGGGGCGCAAGCTTTCCGTCCTGCAGTTCGACGCGCACGGCGACCTGCGCATGGAATACGAGGGCTCGGCGTACTCGCACGCCGCGGTCATGGCGCGCATCATCGACACCTGCGACCTGGTTCAGGTGGGGATCCGCGCCATCACCAGCGAGGAACGGGCGCTGATCCGCGAACGCGAAGGGAACATCACCACGATCTTCGCCGACGAGATGTGGGACAACGAGGCGTGGATCGAACGCGCCCTGGCCGCGCTGGGCGACGACGTGTTCATCACCTTTGACGTGGACTACTTCGATCCCTCGCTGATGCCGGCCACTGGCACGCCGGAGCCGGGCGGCATCACCTGGTATCCCACCATGAAGCTGCTGCGCCGCGTGTTCGAGACCAGGAACGTGGTCGGCGCGGACGTGGTGGAGCTTGCGCCCATCGGCGGCAACGCGGCGCCGGACTTCGTGGTCGCCAAGCTGGTGCACAAGATGGTGGCCTACCGCACCCTCGCCGCGAACCGCGGCTGATCCGCATTCGCGGTGGATGAAAACGGAGCGGCCGGCGGATGATTTCCGTCGGCCGTTTTCGCGGGTGCGAATTCCGCGATCGCGGTCCCTCCTCCATGGCAGGTGGTGAGACACGCCTGTCTCTGTCGCGGCGCGATGCGGACAGCTCGCCGGGCTCCACGATCAAAATCCATAGCATCTGAAGTGACATTTTGTGGGTACCGGCCTTGCGTGGCCGTGCCGGCGCGGGGCAGGACGGGCGTGGCCGGTTGGCCCCGCCCGCGCGAGGTACATTCATGGGGAGGCACTGATGAGACAATCGATGTTGCGGGAGGGCGGGACGCGGGGACTCCGGCGGGGATGGCGGGCGGCCGCGATGATCGCGGCGGCGCTGCTGATCGCCGGATGCGACGACGGGCCGGTTTCGCCCAGGGGGCCGTCGCAGGTCAGCTTTTCCGGAACCGTGCGCACGCAGGAGGGCCGCCCGGTGCCGGATGTGTCCGTGCACCTGGCGGGCTCCGGCGCCGCCCCGGCGGACGTGATCACGGACGCGGAGGGGCGCTTCAGCTACACCGGGCTCAAGCCGGGCGACTACCGGATGCGTCTGCTGCCGCCGTTCGGGTACGAGGCCACCCCGGCGGAGCGCACGGTGGAGTTGAAGGCGGACGTGACGCTGGACGTGTCACTGCGCGCGGTCCGGGACAGCACGGTGACCATCGCGGCGGGGACGCGCGACACCGTCGGCGTGGCGTCCGGCACCTACGTGATGGTGGACGCCTCCGCGCTGGCCACGCCGGTCCGCGTGGGGCTGGCGGAGGCGCCGGGGACCGGGTTCGGGGAGTTGAGCGTGCTCGGCACCCCCGTGGTCATCACCGCGGGCACCGCGGACGCACCGGCTCCTTCCGGATCGCGCGCGCGGTTCGCCGTGGCGGGATCGGGGCCGCTGGTGCCGGTGACGGTGTGGCAGCGGGTTCCTACGTGCACGGGATCGTCCGTGCAGCTCGCCTTTCGCGTGGACCCGGAGGCGGGAAGCGACCCGGTGTTCATCTACGCGCAGTCCGAGTGCACCACGTGGACGGACCCCACGACGGGCCGCAGCGGCTCGGCGGTGCGCGGAACGGCGTCGGTGCCCGCGGGTTCGCGCCTGCCGCTGGCGGCCTTCTACCGTGACGCCGAGTGCACGGCGGGGGACACGCGCAGGCTCACGCTGGCTCCCGGCAGCACGGAAGGCGGCGGGCGCATTCCGCTCATCGTCATCCACGGCTGGCAGCCGGACCGGCTGGACTGCGCCTCGTTCAACCGGTTCCACCCGGAAACGGAAACGTTCGGCGACTTCATCACGCAGGTGAACTCCACTCCCGATCTGGCCTCGCGGTACTCCGTCTACGTGCTGCGCTACCCCACCTTTCAGCCGGTGGGGGTGGCCAGCGAGTACCTGCACCAGCAGATCGAAGCACGGGGCTGGCGGACGGGCGGCGTGGTGCTGGTGGGCCACAGCATGGGCGGCCTGGTGGGGCGCGGATACCTGGCCGGGCACGGCGGCGACGCGGTGCGCGCCCTCATCACGCTGGGCACTCCGCACGAGGGGAGCCCGCTGGCGGACGTGCGCAGCATGCCGTCGCGCTGCGGGTCCGGGCTCGCCCGCCTGGGAGACCGCTTCGCCACCACGCCGGGGATGGCGGACCTGAGCCCCGGCGGACCGTTCATCACCAGCCTGCGCGGCCACACGGAACACGGCACGCGCGTCCTGACGCTGGCCGGCGACGCATCCATCGGCGTGCTTCCGCCCGGACTGACGCTGAGCCGCTGCATGCTCACCGGGCTGCTGGAGGAGCTTGGGGTGGCGGACCGCCGCACGGACGCCGTGGTGCCGGTGGCGAGCGCGATTCCCGCCTGGACCGGGGTGCAGCACCTGATGACGGGCGAGGACCACAACGATCTGACGGCGGGGACGGCCGCCACCCGCGTGCGCTTCATGCTGCGGCAGGTGGCGCGCTGCGTTCCCGGCACGCCGCCGGCACCCGTGGCGGCGAACGCCTTTCCGCTTTCCGGCAGCGTGGCCCGGCAGGACAGCGGGCGCATCGACGTGGTGCTCAACCCCATCGTCATCGACGGAAAACCGGTCGCCGGGCTCACCAAGGACAACTTTACCATCGTCGAAAACGACTGCCTGAAGTTCTTCGACATCACCACCAGCGAGGGCAACGTGGGGGTGGACGTGGTGTTCATCCAGGACCTGTCCGGGTCCATGAGCGGCGCCATCACGGGCGTACGCAACAGCGTTCTGGCCTTTGCCGCGGACCTGCGCGACCGGGGGCTGAACGTGCGGCTGGGTTCGGTGGGATTCTCGGGAGGGGGGACCATCGTCACGCACCCGGGAATGGGCACCTGCGAACGGCTGGGGCCGGCGCTGGACCTGGCCGCGCCCAATGCCTTTCTGGATCACGTGCGCGCTTCGTGGACGGCCACGGGCGGGTGCGACGGGCCGGAGAACGGGCTGGAGGCCATCAAGTACGCCCACGAGCGCATGTCGTGGCGCCCCGGCGCGGCCCGCGTGTACATCGTGATCACCGACATCAGCATGCACCACGCGGGGGACACCTGCAACGGCGCGGGCCGCTGCACCGACCAGACCATCCGCTCCATCGTGGACCTGGTGGGCTCCACCTCCACCATCCAGGTGGTGGCTCCCACCGCCGCCTCCACGCGAACCAGCGGGGGCGGGGTGGACCCGTGGCTGCTCGCGGACGGAACGGGCGGAAGCAAGCTCGTGCTTCCCGCCAACGGCTCCGTGAACCTTCTCACACTGGGGATCGCGGAGCGCATCGCCCAGACCGTCCGCCTCACCTTTACCTCCACCACCGACCTGCGCGCGGCGCACCGGCCGCGCATCCGCGTCACCGTGGGCGGCGCGGTGGCCGAGATCGCGCCGGGGCTGATCAGCTACGACATCGATCCCAGCCTGGCGCGGGCTCCACGCTGAGCGACCCGCCGTCACGCGGTTCGGGCCGGGTGCGCGGGCGCAGGTCCCGCGACCGGCCGCGGGGGCCTGTGCCGCGGCGGATGGAAGGCGCGGTTGATGGAACTCGAGGTGGATGAAGGGAAGCGGCCGGTGGATGATTTCCGCCGGCCGCTTCGCTGCTGGATGCGCCATGCATTCGGCACGGGACGCCGCAACCTGCCCGCGCAGGCGTGCCCGCGCGGCGAGACGGCGATCCGGGGGAGAGTGGCATAAGTCAATGCCAGATATCGGCTTACGCGAAGGTGCGCCGAATCTCTGTACGAGCGGGCCGGTTGCCTGTAACTTGATGCGTCGCAGTTTGCCGACCCTTCCTCTGCGTGCTTCGCGCTTCCCTCCCAGTAGATCATGAAAACAAATCTGTTTGCACGGGGCGCCGCGGCGCTCGCGCTTGCCGTTCTGGCCGCCTGCTCGGAAACGGGTCAGCCGCTGGCGCCGGAAAATCCGGGGCTCCAGCCGCTCGTGGAGATGAACTGCATCGCCACGCTCTCGTCGCGCAGCGTCACCTGCAGCGAGGTCGCCGCGGGCGGCCCGTCCAAGGTCATCGCCGGAAACCAGGGCGTGTACGTGCGCCTGATTTCCAGCAACATCACCATGACGGCGGACACGTTCGCCTTTGACGTCAACGTCCAGAACCTGATTCCGCAGGCGCTGGGCACCACGGACGGCATCACGCTGGACAGCGCCGCCGTGCGCGTCTTCTTCCACATCCCGCCCTTTGTGCGGCAGGGAACGGGAAGCGTGTCGGTGGCCAACGCCGACGGGCAGGCGGAGTACACCGGACTGGGACAGGACTACTACCAGTACGACGAGATCCTGGAGCCCAACGAGACGTCGACCATCACCAGGCGCTGGCAGCTGGTCTTTACGCCCGGTGTGGACCAGATCGGCCTCAAGCTGTACGTGGCCGCCAAGGTGCCGCGTCCGGACGGCTACGTGGAGCTGAGCGCCGGAAACCCGTTCCAGCTCACCGGCACCACGCAGTCGTTTACGGGTGTGGTGCGCGATGTCGTGGGCAACGTCGTCGACACTCCCATCAGCTGGATGACCTCCGATTCCGCCGTCGCCACGGTGGATGCGTCCGGAACGCTGACGGCGGTTGCGCCGGGCCGCGTGATCCTGACGGCCACGGCGGGCATCCGCATCGGCGCCGACACCATTGACGTGTGCCCCGACCTGCCGGTGGGCGGCGTGTACACGGCGTCCATGCCGTCCGCGTCCCGCGTCTGCTTCGGCGGCCAGGCGAGCACGGCCGAGTACACGTACATGCCGGTGAACCTGTCGACCGCGTCGTCGCTGGCGCTGTCGGTGACCGGAACGGGGATTCAGGCCGTCACCGGCCCGCCGTCGCCCAACATCATCCCCACGGGCGGGATCACGCTGGGCGGCGGCAACGCGGCCCTTGCGGCGAACGATGACGGGCACGTGGCGCGACTGGCCGCGGAAAAGCGTGATCTGGCGGGCCGCACCGCGCTGGTGCGCAATCGCGCGGCTTCCGGCGCGCGGCGCACCATCACCCCCGGGGTACCCGCCGTGGGCGACCTGTGGAACCTGAACGCGGTCCAGGGCTGCAGCGGCACGCCCGACGTCCGCGTGGGACGTGTGCGCAGCGTCTCTCAGCGCGCCATCATCGTGGGCGACACGGCCAACCCGGCCGGCGGATTCACGACGGCGCAGTACGATTCCATCGCGCTGGAGTTCGACAGCATCGCCTACTCGGTTGATGTGGCCAACTTCGGCGCGCCGACGGACATGGACAACAACAGCCGCGTCGTTCTGTTCTTCACGCGCGCCGTGAACGAACTGAGCCCGCCGGCCAGCAGCCAGGTCACGAACGGGTACTTCACCAACCGCGACCTGTTCGGGACGGGTGACTGCGCGCTCAGCAACCAGGGAGAGATCCTGTACATGCTGGTGCCGGACCCGACCGGCGCGGTGAACAGCAACGTGCGCACGGTGTCGTTCGTCCGTGGCAACGTCACCCGCACCGCGGGGCATGAACTGCAGCACCTGATCAACGCCTCCCGCCGTCTGACGGCCGGCGCGCCGTTCGAGGAGGCGTGGCTGGACGAAGGAATGTCGCAGGCGGCGGAGGAGTTGATGTTCTACCGGACCGCGGTCGGCCTGGCTCCGCGGCAGAACATCAACCTGAGCAACCTGACGACGGGGCCGAACGCCTCGCGGCGGGTGGCGGCGTTCAACACGTACGCCAACGGGAATTTCGGCAACCTGCGCTCCTGGCTGCAGCGCCCCGACACGAGCGGGGCATTCAAGACGACCAGCCCGGCTTCCCCCGCCTTCCGGGGTGTGAACTGGGCGTTCCTGCGGTACGCGTCGGACCGGGTGAACGGAAGCGACGCCGCGTTCTGGCAGTCGCTGGTGAACACGACCCTCACCGGCAAGGCGAACATTCAGAACGCCATTGGAGCCGATCCGGACCTGTGGCTGCGCGACTTTGTCGGGGCCATGTACGCGGACGACGCGGTGACGGGGATCGCGGCGCAGTACACGCAGCCGTCCTGGAACTTCCGCTCCATTTACGGCGGTCTGGGCGGAGTTCCGCTGCTGGCGCGCCCGCTGACCAACGCCACCGCGCTGACGCTGTCGTACAGCCGGGGCGGAGGCACGGCGTACATGCGGTTCGGCGTTCCGTCCGCGGGCTTCGCGACGCTGACGGCGCTCAGCGCCGGCCTGCCGCCGACCTCGCCGTTCCAGTTGATCGTGGTTCGCACCAAGTAGTTCCGCGCTCGGCGGAGAGCGGCCCGGCGCCACTCTCCGCGGGGCTGAAGAAAAGGGGGCGGGGCCGGGATCATCCGGCCCCGCCCCTCTGTTTCATCCCGTCTTTCTCCGGGCGATGGCCCGATCCGCCTCGCCCGGTTTTCCGCTGGGAGCGGACGTTGCGGAGATGCGGTCGATCCGCTGCATCCGGCTACGACGATCGAAAGATTCGCATGACCCGACCGATCCAGGCGACGATCCGCACCCGCGACGATGATGACGGCGAGGCGGGCGAGGTGCGCGCGTCTGATTTCCGCGAGGCGGTGGCGCGCTGGGCCAGCGGCGTGGCCGTTCTCGCCGCGCGCGACGGCGACGAGGTGGAGGCCATCACCCTCACCGCATTCACGCCGCTCTCCGCCAGTCCGCCGCTGGTGCTGGCGTGCGTGGGCAACGAAGCGGCCGTGCTGTACGTGCTGGAGGAAGCGGGGAGCTTCACCCTCAACCTGCTCGCAGCGGACGATCGGCGCGTGGCCAGCGACTTCGCGCAGCGGATGCCCGTCAGTCCAGGCCGCTTCACGGAGGGCGATCCGGTGCTGCGCGGCGCGATCGTCTCCCTCGTGTGCGACGTGTGGGAAACGCACCCGGGCGGCGACCACCGCGTGGTCATCGGGCGGGTGCGGCGGATCGTGACGGGGGAGGAGGCCGATCCGCTGCTGTACTATCACCGCGAATACCGCGCGCTCGCCGCCCCCCGCTGAGGAACCGCTTCTGATCGCGGAGGATGGATGTCTTCGCTCCCGCGCGTGCCGATGGCGCCGGGCTCCGGGCATGGTTCCCGCTCAGGGCGCAGCCGGAACGATCCACGGAAACGCTGACGAGGAGTGCGGGATGGCGCGTGAGGTGACGGATGGAAACGGGACCACGTGGAGCTGCGTGGAGGCGTACGCCGGGCTCGATCCGGAGGGAAAGAGCGAGGCCGCGCGCGTGGAGGGCACCGACAACTACCGCGTGATCGCCACGCCCACCGGCGGCGCGCAGACGGTGGAGATGGAGCTTCCCGCCGGCTGGTCTGATGACCTGTCCGACGACGATCTCGTGAAGCGCATCGAGCAGGCGGCCTGACGACGCGCCGCGCCGTGCAGGGGCGACTGAAGTCGCGGCAACAACGGCGCAAAGTCCGCCTGCGCGGACTGCCGGCCGCTACCTGCGTGCCGACTCGGAGAATGGCGTCCGAGGGCCCGCGAACGAATGATTCGCCGCTGGGGAAGCACTAAATTCGCCCGCTCCCGGCATCTCCCGAAATGCACCGAACCCTCCGCCCTCCCAACCCTCCCCCAGTCTTTTTTGGGGGAGGGTGGGCCGGTGGTGCCGGCCCGGGTGGGGGCCGCCCTGAAGCCCGCCACCGCACCGGCACCCATCGCCCGCGGGCAGGGGGTCTGCTCCCGGGACGGCGGAGGGGTCCAAAACGAAAAGGCCGTGCCTCGCGAGAGAGGCACGGCCTTTTGTCATCCGCCTGGTGGCGTCAGCGCGGAACGGTGAGCACGGAGGCAAGGTGCGGGAGCACGGTGCCCAGCCGGCCTTCCACCTTGACCGCCGCGCACTCGTCCGCGCGCGTCGGGCCCACGTTGATGACGGCGATGGGCACGCCGTCCTGCTGCGCGCGGTAGATGAACCTCCGCCCGGAGTACACGGTGAGCGACGAACCGGCAACGAGCAGCACCTCGCCCTCGCCGAACAGCCGCCACGCGTCCTCCACCCACGCCGCCGGCACGTTCTCGCCAAAGAAGACGACGTCAGGCTTCAGCATGCCGCCGCACGCGCGGCAGGCGGGCACCTGAAACGCCTCCGCCGCCCACGACGGCAGTTCCGCGTCGCCGTCCGGCGCGGACTGCACCTCTCCCGCCACCGTTCCTCGATAGATGCGCTCCGCCCATTCCTCGTTCGCGCCCAGCAGCCGCGCCTGAAACGCGTCGCGCGTCTCCACTTCGCCGCACGCCAGACAGCGCACGGCGGCAAGCGAGCCGTGCAGTTCCACCACGCGTGCGGAGCCCGCGGCGTGGTGCAGCCCGTCCACGTTCTGCGTGATGATGCCCTGGATGGCGCCGCCCGCCTCCAGTGCGGCGAGCGCGTGGTGCCCCGCGTTGGGCCGCGCGGACGAGAAGCGCGGCCAGCCGATGGCGCTGCGCGCCCAGTAGCGCACGCGCGACGCATCGTTCCCCACGAAGTCGCGGTACTGAATGGGCGCACGCGGCTTGAGCAGCGCTTCCGGGCTGCGGTAGTCCGGAATCCCCGACTCCGTGCTGCACCCGGCCCCCGCCAGCACCACCACGCGGCGGCCGTGCAGCAGATCCACAAGTTGCTCCAGCGCTTCGGCTTCCGGGGCGGCGGCCAGTTCGGTCATCAGGGCGGCGGTCGTCGGGGACGTCAATCATTCGCGTGCCCCGGATACACGCCATGCCCGTCCGCGTTCATCCCTCGCCCCGCCATCGAGCGAACGCATCGCCCGTCATCGAACGAAAAAAGCGGTGCCGCGCACGCCGTCCGGGGACGGGTGCGCGGCACCGCTCATCATCCATCAGCCAGCACCGGGGACGTGAACCCCCAGAGGCGTGCTTACTTGATGGGGTTCTTCATCCCGCCGAGCACTTCTTCCGCGCTCGCCTGGTAGTTGGTCACCGAGCTGGTCCACGTGCCCCAGACGGTGGGGTCGATGACGTCGCCGTTGGCGCCCAGCTTGGCGAGGCGCGCCTGGTCCTCGTCCGTCAGCACCTGGCCCGCCAGCGGCTGCAGGTGCTTCACGTCGTTCGCCGACACGCCGATGGCCTGGCCCACGCGCGTGCCGTAGTCGTCGTGCACGAGCAGCAGGTGCCACACCATGCGCTCCTGCACGTCGCGCTCGCACTGGCCCAGCAGGTCGCCCAGGTTCTGCACCAGGTCGTCGCGCTCCCAGTCCATCATGGTGTTGTAGCGGCCGCGCGCCTGCACGTAGTCGTTGCGGCGCTCCAGCACGCTCTGCGTCAGGTGGCCGTGGATCTCCGGCGCGTGGTTGGGCTTGCGCTCCGCTTCGCGCAGCCCGCCATGGATGGACGGCTCGTAGTTGACGTGCGGGTTCTGCCCCGGCGCCAGGTCCACGCCGTACGACATCTGCCCGCCGCGCTGGTTGGTGTGCACGCGCCCGTCCACGCCCTTGGGCGAGTTGACCGGCAGCTGCAGGTAGTTGGAGCCCACGCGGTACCGCTGCGTGTCGGAATACGAGAAGGTGCGGCCCACCAGCATCTTGTCGTCCGAGAAATCGAGCCCGTCCACCAGCACGCCGGTGCCCATGGCGATCTGCTCGTTCTCGTTGTGGAAGTCACTGACGTTGCGGTTCAGCGTCATCACCCCCACATGGCGCAGCGGAAAATCGTTCTCCGGCCAGATCTTGGTGTCATCCAGCGGATCCCAGTCCAGCTCGGGATGCTCGTGGTCATCCATGATCTGCACGAACATGTCCCACTGCGGGTACTCGCCGCGCTCGATGGCTTCAAACAGGTCGCGGGACGCCGAGCCCAGGTCCTGCCCCTGCACCTTGCCCGCTTCGGCCGCCGTCAGGCTGGCCAGCCCGCAGCGCGGGTGGAAGTGGTACTTCACCAGCACCGTGCCGCCCTCGGCGTTCACCATCTTGTAGGTGTTTACGCCAAAGCCCTCCATGTGCCGGTAGCTGGCCGGAATTCCGCGCGGGCTGAACAGGTGCGTCAGCATGTGCATGGATTCCGGCGTCTGGCTCATGAAGTCGAAGATGCGGTTCGGCTCCTGGCGAAAGGTGACCGGGTCCGGCTTGAGCGAGTGGATCACGTCCGGAAACTTGACCGCGTCGCGGATGAAGAACACGGCCAGGTTGTTCCCCACCAGGTCCCAGTTTCCGTCTTCCGTGTAGAACTTGACCGCGAAGCCGCGGGGGTCGCGCGCCGTCTCCGACGAGTCGCGCCCGCCGATGACGGTGCTGAAGCGGATGGCCAGCGGCGTCTTCTTGCCTTCGGTGGCGAACAGCTTGGCGCGCGTGTAGGTGGACGCCGGCTCGTCGCCGATCTTGCCGCTCGCCTCGAACTCGCCGTAGCACACGAAGCCGCGCGCGTGCACCACCCGCTCGGGGATGCGCTCACGGTCAAAGTGGCTGATCTTTTCGAGAAAGTGGTAGTTCTCCAGCGTGGCCGGGCCGCGGCTGCCGACGGTGCGCTGGGACTGGTTGTTGGCGACGGGGTGACCCTGTCGGGTGGTCAGAGTGCGGTCTTCCCCCGCCTGGCGGGTGTCATCGCTGGCGTTCGGATCGCGTTCCGGCATGGTTTCTCGCGTCAGGTGGTGAAGAGTCGTGAACGTCGCGGGGGAATCTGCGGCATTCCGTGCCCGCGCGCGAGGTGTGCGGCCCCGTCTTTTTGCGCCGTCACGCGGGACGCCAGGGATCGTCGTCCAGCCGGGCGGCCAGCCGGTCCATCACTTCCACCGCGCCCCGCAGGTCATCCTCCCCCATCCCGCGCGTCACGTGCGCCGCCCACGCGTGCTGCAGCGGGCGGATGACGGCGATGGCGTCCCACCCCGCCGCGGTGGGGCGCAGAAGCCGGGCACGGCGGTGGCGCGGATTGTCGATGAACTCCGCCATCCCGTCCGCCACCAGCACGTCGGCCAGCCGCTGCACGCTCTGCCGCGTGAGTCCCATGGCCCGCGCCGCGCCGGACACGGTGAGCGGTTCGCGCAGCACGGCGCCCAGCACCTGCCATCGCGCCGCCGTCAGCCCCGCCGGCCGCGCCATGTGCTCCGCCACCTCCAGAAACAGCCCGTTGAGCCGGAACGTGCGCATCACCAGGTCCGTGAGCGCCTCCTGCTCCGGCGAGCGCCCGGGGGGACGCCGGTCCCCGGATGCGCTCACGCCGACGCCGCCTGCTCCAGTTCGACGAGCTTGTAGAAGCCGGCGGGATCGTTGTGCTTGTACAGCGCGTACCACGCGTCCAGCGCCTCGGGGGCGTACAGTTCCAGCCGCTCAAAGATGGCGCGCGCGAAGTCGACGGGTGCGGTGCCGCTGGCGGTGATGAGGTCGCCGTCGCGCAGGGCGGGGGAGCCGGCGTAGTGCTCCGCGCCCGTGTACCCGTCCTGCCAGTTCAGATATTCCACAGCGTTGCTGGTGTGCGGCCGGTCATTCAGCATCCCCGCGCGGGCCAGTGCTCCGGTCGCGCCGCAGATGGCGGCGACGGGGACGCCCGCGGCCAGAAACTCCCGCGCCTTGTCTACGGCATCCGCGTGCGCGCCCTCGTCCCAGCTGGCCGCGCCGGGAAGGATGAGCATGGCGCTGTCCTCCGCCCGCAGTTCATCCAGCGCGACGTCGGGAAGGATGGTGATGCCGCCCATGGTGCGGACGGGATCGCGCGTGGGCCCCACCGTCCTGACCACGTACCGCCCGGGATTCCGCTGGTAGACTGGCTGGTTGATGCCGGCGATGGCGTACCCCGGCTCCCAGTCGGACATGGTGTCGAGGACGAACAGATGCACCGTCTGCGCTTCCATGGGACCTCCCGGAGATGATGAGCAGGAACGATGACAGAATGCTGTCATCCCTCGAAGCTAAGAGTACGACAGCAGGCTGTCAATCGTCGCCGCCGCCGCCGTTCTTGTCAGAGATGCACCGACGAGAGCGTTTATATTCCGCCACATTGCGATGGATCGCAGTCTTTCCAGGTGCGATCACTTCCATCCTCTTTTCCGGGAGAGAGTCCTATGCCAAACCAGCGCAAGCTCCGCCTCGACTTTCAGGACCTGCAGGTGGAGTCGTTCGATCCGGCGACCCAGCCCCCGTCCCGGCGCGGGACGGTACTGGGGCAGGGAGGAACCAACACGGCGACCGGGGGCGGCCTGGCCGGCTGCGACTGCGGGACGTGGGCGAACACGTGCTACGGAAGCTGCCCGGACACCTGCTACAACACCTGTCCCGGTGCCGGGGGCTGCCCGGCCGCGGAGGAGACGCAGGGGGCAACCTGCGCCGAGACCTGCTATTGGGTTGGCACGCGGCCGTTCTACGACGGCATCTGCTGATCCACGGACTCCGCGTTCCTCCAACCTCGCGTGAGGAGATGGGACGCGAGGCGCGGGAAGGGCGGGTGGGCTCCCAGGCCCACCCGTCCTTCGTTGCTCATCCCACCACCGCCGCGGGTGGAGGCCGTCCGTCGAGTGCCGGGTCCGGCGGCCGCGCCGTTGCTCCTCCGTGACCTCCGTGCATCCTCCGTGACCTCCGTGTGAAACGGCAGTTCAACGCAGGAACCGTTCACGAACGCCCCGTTCCATCCAGCAAAGTTCAGCAAATCCGCCAGATCGGAGCGCGTGGCTGAGAGCGCGATGCGGAATGTGGGAGTCCATTGGTCCGGGCACGCCGGGCCGCTCAGGTAACAGAACCCGCCAGGGGTGGACTAAACCCCCGCATTCCATTATTTTACACGGCTGTTTCCCAGCGCGGGCACCTCGATGCGAGGCGCCCGTGTTCCTTTTGGGAACGGCGCCGAGCATCGCTTCCGAGCCCGGACGGGCCGCAGAGATAGAGGATTCATGTCCATTCGCAACATCGCCATCATCGCCCACGTCGACCACGGAAAAACGACGCTGGTGGACCACATGCTCCGCCAGGCCGGCACCTTCCGCGAAAACCAGCAGGTGGCGGAGCGGGTGATGGACAGCAACCCGCTGGAGCGGGAGCGCGGAATCACCATTCTCGCCAAGAATCTGTCCGTCCGCTGGAAGGACACCAAGATCAACATCGTCGACACCCCGGGCCATAGTGACTTCGGCGGCGAAGTCGAGCGCATTCTGCGCATGGTGGACGGCGTGATCCTGCTGGTGGACGCGGCCGAGGGCCCCATGCCCCAGACGCGCTTCGTGACGCGCAAGGCGCTGGAGCTGGGTCTGCAGCCCATCGTGATCATCAACAAGATCGATCGCGGCGACGCCGACCCGCACCGCGTGCACGACGAGGTTCTCGAGCTCTTCATGGAGCTGGAGGCCAAGGACTACCAGCTGGACTGCCCGTTCCTGTACGCGGTGGGCCGCGAGGGCGTGGCCATGCAGAACCCCGAGGACGAGCGCATCAACCTGACGCCGCTCTTCGACAGCATCGTGGCGACCATTCCGGAGCCGCTGGGGCAGCCGGAAGGCCCGTTCCAGATGCTGGTGTCCACCATCGACTACTCGCCGTACCTGGGCCGTCTGGCCATCGGGCGCATCGAGCGGGGCGTGGCGCGCGTGGGCGAGTCCGTCGTGCTGCTGGGCCATGGCCACGAGGGCGACATTCCGGCCTCGGCGCGCATGCGCATCAGCAAGCTGTTCACCTTTGACGGGCTGGCCCGCGAAGAGGTGGAGTCGGCGTCGGCGGGCGACATCGTGGCGCTGGCCGGGCTGAGCGACGTGGACATCGGCAGCACCGCCTGCGATCCGGACGCCCCCGAGGCGCTGGAAGGCATCGCGGTGGAAGAGCCGACCGTGTCGGTGGACATCATGGTGAACAACTCGCCGTTCGCCGGCAAGGAAGGCAAGTACGTCACCAGCCGCCAGGTTCGCGACCGCCTGATGCGCGAGCTGGAAAGCAACGTGGCGCTGCGGGTGGAAGAGACGGAGTCGCCCGACACCATGACGGTGAGCGGCCGCGGCGAGCTGCACCTGGGCATCCTGATGGAGACGATGCGCCGCGAGGGGTACGAGTTTGCCGTGTCGCGCCCGCGCGTGATTCTCAAGAAGGGTCCGGACGGGCAGCTTCAGGAGCCGTACGAGGAAGTGACCATCGACGTCCCCGAGAAGCTGATGGGGCCGGTGATCGAGAAGCTGGGGCAGCGCCGCGGCGAAATGCGCGAGATGCAGAACCCGGGCGGCGGGCTTACGCGCCTGGTGTACCGCATGCCGGCGCGCGGCCTGTTCGGCTACCGCTCGGAGTTCCTTACCGACACGCGCGGCGAGGGAATTCTGCACCACCAGTTCATGGAATACGGCCCGTACGTGGGCACGCTGAGCACCCGCAGCCGCGGCGTGCTGGTGAGCATGCTTACGGGTGAGAGCGTGGCGTTCTCGCTGGGCAACCTGCAGGAGCGCAGCACCTTCTTCATCGACGCCGGCGTGCCGGTGTACGAGGGGATGGTCGTGGGCGAGAACTCGCGCCAGGGCGACATGGAGGTGAACGTGATCAAGGGCAAGAAGCTCACGAACATGCGCGCCTCCGGCAGCGACGACAATATTCTGCTGGAGCCGCCTCGCCTGATGACGCTCGAGGACGCGATGGGCTACATCGCCGACGACGAGCTGATCGAGGTGACGCCCAAGAGCATTCGCCTGCGCAAGCGCCTGCTGAACGCCAGCGACCGCAAGAAGGCTTCGCGCGCCTCGGCCTGACCCGCCGCTGGTTCAGATGTGACGAGCCGCCCTCTCCGGAAGTCCGGGGAGGGCGGCTTTCGTTTGCGCGGTTCTGGACGATGGGGAGACGGGTCTGGACGGATTGGAAAGGCGGTTTGGGCGTGTCCCTGCGCTGCGCTCCGGGCCGGGCTGCGCGCGCCGTAGGCAACGATACAGCTGTTGCCAACGGCGCCGAGCCCCCGGTTCGCGCCACGGTCCGGACCCGGTGGAAGGCCGGGGCGCGCGCGAACCGCGTTCTCGGCCCTCCGGGCGCGCATCCCTCACGCGGTGCTCGCCCTCCACGCGTCCCGACCGGCTCCGGGCGGAGTTTACCCCGTCCCTCGATCTCCCCCGCGACCTCCGCGAACCCCCGCGACCTCCGCGTGAGTGCAGTTTGCGAAGCCCGCGGCCACGCAGCTGTCCGGGAGCCGATCCCGAAGCCGGCGGCCGTCCCCCCGCGCCCCTCCGCCACCCCCGCGTCCTCCGCGTGAAACGGTGTTGCGATCCGCCCGTCCACCCGGGGCCGCCGAAGCGCGCGGACGCGGCGGGGCGGGGACGCCGAAGCCGCGGCGACGCGCCGTTCCGTGCGCCATCTGTGGCGGCCGGCGGGCGGCGCGCAAAACCCTTGACATCCTTTTCGCCCGTTGTACTTTCGGGCCGAACGAGGCTGGTCGTCATCTTGCTGCTGCGCCTGGCGGCAGCCCAGGCAGAATTACCGTCCTAACAGGAGACTCGGAATGCCCATTGTCATGGCTCGCCCTGCGGTCGATGAGGATCTCGATCTGGACGAGGTGTTCGTCGCCCGGCTTGAGGAGGAGAGCGAGGGCGGCGAGGAAGGGTGGGACGACGACGGCGATGATCTTGAGGACGACTTCGACGACGACGACGATTGGGACGACGACGACGAGGACGACGAAGACTGGGACGCCGAGGATGACGAAGAGTGGGACGCCGAGGACGACGACTGGACCGAGGGCGAAGAGGCCTGATCCATCCGTCCGGAGCCATGGTGCCTGGTGAACCGCACGCCCGCCGCGCAGCCCTGCGCGGCGGGCGTGGCCCGTTCCGGCGCCCTGCCCGCCCAAAACAGGCTTTTTGAAAAAAGATCGCGGCGGGGGGTTGACGGGGGGCTTGGATCGGGCTATACTTTCGGCCTTGCCACGAGCCACTGAGCACGCGGCGCTGGACTGTTTGACAATCAGGGTGTTTGGGGAATGTCTGTTCGAGCCTCGCACGGGAGCATACCTTCTCCGGTGCCGCGCAGGCCGCTTCATGGCGGCCGGGTGCACGAGGCAAAAAAAGGCAAAAATTCCGAACGGAAGCAACGGACAGTAAAATGTCCGGCGTTCTGTTCAACGGAGCTGTTCGAATTCTCATGGAGAGTTTGATCCTGGCTCAGGACGAACGCTGGCGGCGCGCTTAACACATGCAAGTCGAACGGGGCACTTCGGTGCTTAGTGGC
>NZ_JACHIA010000030.1:25508-49891 GCF_014202995.1 Longimicrobium terrae | reverse complement strand
GCGCTTTGTCCCGTGCCCCTTCGGCGCACCCGGCGGGCGGATGTACCGGGTGATGGACCGCGTGCGGCGCCGCGCGGACGGCGAGATCGAGTACCGGGGCCGCACGGACTTCCAGGTGAAGGTGCGCGGCTTCCGCATTGAACTGGGCGAGATCGAGTCGCGGCTGGTGGAGCACCCCGCCGTGCGCGCGGCCGTCGTCCTGGCGCGCGAAGACGCGCCGGGCGACCGGCGGCTGGTGGCGTATGTCGCGGCCGACGAGACGGCGTCCGTGGATTCGCTCCGCGCGCACCTTACCGAGCGGCTGCCGGCGTACATGGTCCCGGCGGCGTACGTGCGGCTGGATGCGCTTCCGCTTACGCCCAACGGCAAGGTGGACCGCAAGGCGCTCCCCGCGCCCGAGAGCGAGGCGTTCGGCGCGCGCGGCTACGAGGCGCCCGCGGGTGCGACGGAGCAGGCGGTGGCCGCCATCTGGGCGGAGCTGCTGTGCGTGGAGCAGGTGGGCCGCGGCGACGACTTCTTTGCGCTGGGCGGGCATTCGCTGCTGGGCGTGCGCGTGATTTCGCGCGTGCGGCAGGCGCTGGGCATGGAGGCCGCGCCGGGCGACCTGTTTGAGCGCCCCGTGCTGGCGGACTTTGCGCGCGGGCTCCAGACGGCCGCGCGGTCGGTGGAGACGGCGATCGCGCCGGTGGACCGCACGGGCGCCATTCCGCCGTCGTTCGCGCAGCAGCGTCTGTGGTTCCTGGAGCAGATGGGGGACCTGGGCGGCACGTATCACATTCCCATCGCCCTGCGCCTGCGCGGCGGGCTGGACCGCGGCGCGCTGGTGCGTGCGCTGGATGGCATCGTCGCGCGGCACGAGGCGCTGCGCACGGTCTTTCCCGCCGTGCAGGGCGAGCCGGTTCAGCACGTCATCCCCGTGGCGGAAGGCGCGTTCCGGCTGGTGGAGCACGATCTTTCGGCTTTCGCGGATGCGGAGGATGCACTCCGCCGGCTGATGCGGGACGAGGCGGCCGCGCCGTTCGATCTGGCGCGCGGGCCGCTCATCCGCGGGCGCCTGGTGCGGATGGCGGACGACGACCACGTCCTGCTGGTGACGATGCACCACATCGTCAGCGACGGCTGGTCGATGGGCATCCTGGTGCGCGAGCTGGGCGCGCTGTACGCCGCCTTTGCGCGCGGCGCCGCCGATCCGCTGGCCCCGCTTCCCATTCAGTACGCGGACTACGCGGCGTGGCAGCGGCGCTGGGTGAGCGGCGAACTGCTGGAGCGGCAGGCGGGCTACTGGGTTCGGACGCTCTCCGGCGCGCCGGAGCTGCTGGAGCTTCCCACGGACCGCACGCGGCCGCGCAAGCAGGACTTCGCGGGCGCGTCGCTCCCCATCGAGCTGAACGAGGCGCTCACGGCGGAGCTCAAGGCCCTGTCGCGCCGCCACGGCACCACGCTCTTCATGACGCTGCTGGCGGGGTGGGCGGCGGTGCTGGGCCGGCTTTCCGGGCAGGCGGAGGTCGTGGTCGGCACGCCCACGGCCAACCGCGGGCGGAGCGAGACGGAGGCGCTGGTCGGCTTCTTCGTCAACACGCTGGCGCTGCGCGTGGACCTGTCCGGCGCGCCCACCGTGGCGGAGCTGCTGGGGCGGGTGCGGACGCGCGCTCTGGAGGCGCAGCAGCACCCCGACATCCCGTTCGAGCAGGTGGTGGAGCGGGTGGCCCCGGCGCGCAGCATCGCCCACACGCCCCTGTTCCAGGTGATGTTCGCGTGGCAGAACACGCCGGACGAGGCGCTGGACTTCGCGGGGCTGCGGCTGGTGCAGGAGCCCGGGACCGCGCCGGAGAACGCCCGCTTTGACCTCACCCTGGAGCTGTGGGAGCGCGACGGGCGCATCGGCGGCACCATCGAGTACGCAACGGCGCTCTTTGACCGCACGACCGTGGAGCGCCACGCGGCGTACCTGCGGCGCGCGCTGCACGAGATGGCGGCGGATGAACACCGGCCCGTGGACCGGCTGGCCCTGCTGCCGGCGGACGAGCGCGCGCTGGTGCTGGAAGGGTGGAACCGCACGGAGGCGGACTATCCCGCCACCTTCGTCCACGAGCTGTTCCGCGCGCAGGCGGCGCGCACGCCGGACGCCGTCGCGCTCGCGTGGCAGGGAGAGCGGCTGACCTACGGCGAGCTGAGCCGCCGGGCCAACCGCATCAGCCACGCGCTGCGGCGCCGGGGTGCCGGGCCGGAGGTGTGCGTGGGCATCTGCCTGCCGCGCACGCCGGACCTGGTCGCGTCCATGCTGGGCGTGCTGGGCGCGGGCGCGGCGTACGTGCCGCTGGATCCCGCGTATCCGCGCGAGCGGCTGGGCTACATGGTGGAGGATGCCGGGCTGGCGCTGGTCATCACCGATTCCACGCTGGCGGAGCGGCTGCCGGAGGGCCTGGCCACGCTGCGGCTGGACGGCGAAGGCGCGGCGCTCGCGGCGGAATCGGATGATGCGCCGGAGGCCCGCGTCCTCCCCGAGAACCTGTCGCACGTCATCTTTACCTCCGGATCGACGGGCCGGCCCAAGGGCGTGATGATCCGCCACTCCGCCGTCGGCGTGCTGCTGCACTGGCTGCGGGCGAACGTGGCGGACGACGAGCGCGCGTCGGTCATGTTCTCCACCTCCGTCAACTTCGACGTGTCCGTCGCGGAGATCTTCGGCACGCTGTGCTGGGGCGGCACGCTGGTGATGGTGGAGAACGCGCTGGACCTGCCGTCCATCGCGGACCAGCGCATCCAGTACGTGAGCATGGTGCCCACGGCGGCGGCGGAACTGCTGCGCACGGGCGGCATCCCCGCGAGCGTGCGCACCGTCAATCTGGGCGGCGAAGCGGTGCCGAACGAGCTGGCGCAGGCGCTGTACGCGCTCGGCACGGTGGAAAAGGTCCGCAATCTCTACGGCCCCACCGAAGACACCACGTACTCCACCTGTTCGCTCGTGGCGCGGGGCGGCGATCGCGTGCTGATCGGCGCGCCGCTGTCGAATTCGCAGGCGTACGTGCTGGATGGGGAGCTGCAGCCGGTGCCGGTGGGCGCGGCGGGCGAGCTGTACCTGGCGGGCGACGGCCTGGCGCGCGGCTACGCGAACCGGCCGGGAATGACGGCCGAGCGCTTCCTCCCATGTCCCTTCGGCGCGCCGGGCGGGCGCATGTACCGGGTGATGGACCGCGTGCGCCGCCGCGTGGACGCGAATGGCGAGCTGGAGTACCTGGGCCGCACCGACTTCCAGGTGAAGGTGCGCGGCTTCCGCATCGAGCTGGGCGAGATCGAGTCGCGGCTGGTCGAACATCCGCGGGTGCACGCCGCCGTCGTCGTGGCGCGCCAGGACACGCCGGGCGACACGCGCCTGGTGGCGTACGTGGCGGCGGACGAGACGGTCTCGGTGGATGCGCTGCGTGCGCATCTGGGGGAGCGGGTGCCGGCGTACATGGTGCCCGCGGCGTACGTGCGAATGGACGCGCTGCCGCAGACGCCCAACGGCAAGGTGGACCGCAAGGCGCTCCCCGCGCCGGACGCGGACTCGTTCGGCGTGCGCGGGTACGAGGCGCCCGTCGGCGAAACGGAGCAGGCCGTCGCGGCGATCTGGGCGGAGCTGCTGGGCATGGAGCGGGTGGGCCGCGGCGACGACTTCTTTCACCTGGGCGGCCACTCGCTGCTGGGCGTGCGCGTGGTGTCGCGCGTGCGGCAGGCGCTGGGCGTGGAGGCGGCGCCGGGCGACCTGTTCGAGCGCCCCGTGCTGGCGGACTTTGCGCGCGGGCTGCAGACGGCCGCGCGGGCCCGCTCCACGGCGATCGTGCCGGTGGACCGCGGCGCGCCCATCCCGCCGTCGTTCGCGCAGCAGCGGCTGTGGTTCCTGGAGCAGATGGGGAGCCTGGGGAGCACGTATCACATCCCCGTGCGCCTGCACCTGCGCGGCGAGCTGGACCGGGATGCGCTGGTGCGTGCGCTGGACCGCATCGTGGCGCGGCACGAGTCGTTGCGCACCACGTTCGCCACGCTGGACGGCGAGCCCGTGCAGCACCTGGCGTCTGCGGCGGGGAGCGTGTTCGCGCTGGTGGAGCACGACCTCCGCGGCTCCGCGGACGCGGATGATGCGCTGCACCGGCTGACGCGCGATGAGATGGCCGCGCCGTTCGACCTCGCCCGCGGGCCGCTGATCCGCGGCCGTCTGGTGCGGATGGCGGAGGACGATCACGTGCTGCTGGTGACGATGCACCACATCGTCAGCGACGGCTGGTCGATGGGCGTGTTCGTGCGCGAGCTGGGCGCGCTGTACGCCGCCTTCACCCGCGGCGAGGCCGATCCGCTCGCGCCGCTCCCCATCCAGTACGCCGACTACGCCGCGTGGCACCGCCGCTCGGTGGAGGGCGACGTGCTGGAGGCGCAGGCCGCGTACTGGACGCAGACGCTGGCGGGCGCGCCGGAGCTCATCGAACTCCCGGTGGACCGCCCGCGCCCGCCGCGCCAGGACTTTGCCGGCGCGTCGCTGGATGTGGAACTGGACGAGGCGCTGTCCGACTCGCTGCGCGCCCTCTCGCAGCGGCACGGTACGACGCTGTACATGACGCTGCTCGCTGGATGGGCCGCCGTCCTCGCGCGGCTCTCCGGCCAGGACGACGTGGTCATCGGCACGCCGAGCGCCAACCGGGGCAGGGCAGAGGTGGAGGAGCTGATCGGCTTCTTCGTCAACACGCTCCCCGTGCGCGTGGACCTGTCCGACAGTCCGGACGTGGGGCAGCTTCTGGAGCAGGTGCGCACGCGCGCGCTGGAGGCGCAGCGCAACCAGGACATCCCGTTCGAGCAGGTGGTGGAGCGCCTGCGCCCCGCGCGCACCCTGGCGTACAGCCCGCTGTTCCAGGTGATGTTCGCGTGGCAGAACGCGCCCGGCGGCGACCTGCATCTTCCCGGGCTGACCGTGGCCGACGCGCCGGCGGCGGACGCGGACTCGGCCAAGTTCGACCTGACGCTTTCGCTGTGGGAGCGCGACGGGCGCATCACCGGCACGCTGGAATACGCCACCGCGCTCTTTGACGGCGCCACGGCGGAGCGCTTTGCGGAGTACCTGCGCCGCGTGCTGGCGGGGATGGCCGCGGACGACGCGGCGCGCGTGGACGGCATCGCCATCCTTCCCGCCGCCGAGCGCGCGCGGGTCGTGGAGGCGTGGAATGCCACGGACGCCGCCTTCCCCGCGGACCTGTGCATCCACCAGCTGTTCGAGGCGCAGGCCGCCCGCACGCCGGACGCCGCCGCCGTCTCGCACGATGCCGAGCGGGTGACGTACGCGGAGCTGAACGCGCGCGCCAACCGCCTTGCGCACCACCTGCGCCGGCGCGGCGTGGGGCCGGAGGTGCGCGCGGCCCTCTGCATGGAGCGCGGCGTGGAGATGGTCGTCTCCATGCTCGCCATCCTCAAGGCCGGCGGCGCGTGGGTGCCGCTGGACCCCGCGCACCCCGCGGAGCGGCTGGAGCGCATGCTGGCCGACAGCGGCGCCGCGGTGCTGCTTACGCAGGACCGGCTGCGCGCCCGGCTGACGGCCACGGGTGGGATCGACGTACTGCGCGTGGACGCGGAACGCGCCGCGATCGCCGCGGAATCCGCGGACAATCCGCGGAGCGGCGCCACGCCGGGCGGGCTGGCGTACGTCATCTACACCTCCGGCAGCACGGGCACGCCCAAGGGCGTGGGCATTGAGCACCGCGCGCTGGTGAACCACATGGCGTGGTTCATCCGCGACTTCGGGCTGGCGGAAACCGACCGGGTGCTGCAGAAGACGCCGGTGGTCTTTGACGCGTCCGTGTGGGAGTTCCACGCGCCGCTGCTGGTGGGCGGCGAGCTGGTGATGGCCCGCCACGAGGGCGAGCGCGATCCGCGCTACCTGGCGCGCACGGTGCGCGACCGCGGCATCACCGTGCTGCAGCTGGTGCCCTCGCTGCTTCGCGTGCTGCTGGACGAGCCGGAGCTGGCGGAGTGCACGGCGCTGCGCCACCTGTTCTGCGGCGGCGAGCCGCTGCCGGGCGAGCTGGTGCGCCGCGCGGCACAGGTGCTTCCGGGCGTGCACATCACCAACCTGTACGGCCCGGCGGAGTGCGCCATCGACGCCACCATGCACCCGTGCACGGAGCGGGACGGCGGCCGGGCGGTGGTGTCCATCGGCCGCCCCGTGTCCAACACCCGTACGTACGTGCTGGATGGGGCGCTGCGGCCCGTACCCGTGGGCGTGCCGGGCGAGCTGTTCATCGGCGGCGTGCAGGTGGGGCGCGGCTACCTGGGGCGCGCGGCGCTCACGGCGGAAAAGTTCGTCCCCGATCCGTTCGGCGTGGAACCGGGTGCGCGGCTGTACCGCACCGGCGACCGCGTGCGCTGGACCGCGCGGGCCGAGCTGGAGTTCCTGGGACGCACGGACTTCCAGGTCAAGATCCGCGGCATGCGCATCGAACTCGGCGAGATCGAGGCGGCGCTGCGTGACCACGACGCCGTGCGCGACGCCATCGTGCTGGCGCGCGCCGACGCGCCGGGCGAAAAGCGGCTGGTAGCCTACGTGGTGGGCGATGCCGACGCGGATGTGCTGCGGGCGCACCTGGCGGCGCGGGTGCCGGCGTACATGGTGCCCGCGGCGTACGTGCGGCTGGATGCGCTCCCGCTTACGCCCAACGGCAAGCTGGACCGCAAGGCGCTCCCCGCGCCGGAGGGCGATGCGTTCGCCGCGCGCGGGTACGAGGCGCCCGTCGGCGAGACGGAGCAGGCGGTGGCCGCCATCTGGGCGGAGCTGCTGGGCGTGGCGCAGGTGGGCCGCGGCGACGACTTCTTTCACCTGGGCGGCCACTCGCTGCTGGCGGTGCGCGTCATTTCCCGCGTGCGGCAGGCGCTGGACGTGGACGTTGCGCCGGGCGACCTGTTCGAGCGCCCCGTACTGGCGGACTTCGCCCGCGGGCTGCAGACGGCCGCGCGCGCCGCGGCCACGGCCATCGCGCCGGTGGACCGCACGGGCACCATTCCGCCCTCGTTCGCGCAGCAGCGGCTGTGGTTCCTGGAGCAGATGGGGAACCTGGGCAGCACGTACCACATCCCCGTCCGCCTCCGTCTTCGCGGCGCGCTGGACCGGGATGCGCTGGTGCGCGCGCTGGACCGCATCGTCGCGCGGCACGAGGTGCTGCGGACGACCTTCCCCACGCTGGACGGCGAGCCCATCCAGCACGTGGCCCCCGCGGGGGAAAGCGCGTTCCCGCTGGTGGAGGATGATCTCCGGGGGTCGGCGGACGCGGATGATGCGCTGCACCGGCTGATGCGCGACGAAGTGGCCGCCACCTTCGATCTGGCGCACGGGCCGCTGATCCGCGGCCGTCTGGTCCGGATGGCGGAGGATGATCACGTCCTGCTGCTGACGATGCACCACATCGTCAGCGACGGCTGGTCCGCCGGGGTGCTGCACCGCGAACTCGGCGCGCTGTACGCCGCCTTCACCCGCGGTGAGGCCGATCCGCTCCCGCCGCTCGCGATGCAGTACGCGGACTACGCCGCCTGGCACCGCCGCTCGGTGGAGGGCGAGGTGCTGGAGGCGCAGGCCGCCTACTGGACCCGGACGCTGGCGGGCGCGCCGGAGCTCATCGAACTCCCGGTGGACCGCCCCCGCCCCGCGCGGCAGGACTTCGCGGGCGCGTCGCTGGACGTGGAGCTGGATGAAGGGCTGTCGGATTCGCTGCGCGCCCTCTCCCAGCGGCACGGCACGACGCTGTTCATGACGCTGCTCGCGGGATGGGCGGCGGTGCTGGCGCGGCTCTCCGGCCAGGACGACGTCGTCATCGGCACGCCGTCGGCCAACCGCGGACGGGCGGAGGTGGAGGAGCTGATCGGCTTTTTCGTCAACACGCTCCCGGTGCGCGTGGACCTGTCGGACGGGCCGGACGTGGGCGGGCTGCTGGAGCAGGTGCGGATGCGCGCGCTGGAGGCGCAGCGCAACCAGGACATCCCGTTCGAGCAGGTGGTGGAGCGGCTGCGGCCCACGCGCAGCCTGGCGTACAGCCCGCTTTTCCAGGTGATGTTCGCCTGGCAGAACGCCCCCGGCGGCGATCTGCATCTCCCCGGGCTGACCGTGGCGGATCTGGCCGCGGCGGACGCGGACACGGCCAAGTTCGACCTGTCGCTGGCGCTGTGGGAGCAGGACGGGCGCATCGTGGGCGCGGTGGAGTACGCGACCGCGCTCTTTGACCGGCCGACGGTGGAACGCTTCGCCGGATACCTGCGCCGCGTGCTTGCGGGGATGGCCGCGGACGGTGACGGCCGCGTGGACGCCATCCCCATGCTTCCCGCCGCCGAGCGCCGTCTGCTGCTCGATGAGTGGGCCGCGGGGGATGAGGTGGATGCCTCGGCGACCACTCTGCCCGCGCTTTTCCAGGCGCAGGTTGCGCGCACCCCGGGCGCCGTCGCGCTGGAGCACGCGGGCGAGCGCCTGACGTACGCGGAGCTGGATGCCCGCGCCAACCGGCTGGCGCACCGCCTGGCGGCGCACGGCGTGGCGGCGCACGGCGTGGCGGCGCACGGCGTGGCGCGCGGCGACACGGTGGGCGTGTGCCTGGAGTGGCGCCCGGAGCTGGTGGTGGCGCTGCTGGCGACGCTCAAGGCGGGCGGCGTGTACGTTCCGCTGGACCCGTCGCTTCCGTCCGGCCGCCTGCGGTACATCACGGAAGATGCGGGGCTGCGGGCCGTCATCACCCGCGCGGGGCTGGCGGACCGCCTGCCGGCGGAAACGGTGCGCATCGACGTGGATGCGGACGATTCCGCCGGACGCGCGGACGTGGCCGGGGGCGCCGTTTCGCCGGCGGACCTGGCGTACGTCATCTACACGTCCGGATCCACCGGGCAGCCCAAGGGCGTGGCGGTGGAGCACGGGCCGGCCGCCGCGCACCTGTCGGCCATGGCGCGCGTGCACGCCATCGTGCCGGAGGACCGCGTGCTGCAGTTCGCCTCCGCCGGGTTCGACGTCTCGCTGGAGCAGCTGTTTCTGCCGCTGCTCACCGGCGCCACGCTCGTGCTGCGCGGGCCGGACCTGTGGAGCGCGGCGGAGTTCCGGACGCGCGTGCGCGACATGGGGATCACCGTCGCCAATCTGCCGCCCGCGTACTGGCAGGAAGTGGCCGACGGCGCCGGCGCGGACGCGCTGCGCGGGCTGCGGCTCCTCCTCGTCGGCGGCGAGGCGCTCCCCGCCAGCGCGGCGGACGGCCACGGCGCCGGACGGCTGGTGAACTGCTATGGACCCACGGAAACCGTCATCACCGCGACGGCGTTCGCGGTGGCGGGCGGGGCCGGGGGAGCGACCGTGCCCATCGGCCGGCCGCTGCCCGGGCGTTCCGTCTACGTGCTGGATGCGCGCGGCGAGCCCGTGCCGGCGGGCGTGGCGGGCGAGCTGTACATCGGCGGCGCGCTGCTGGCCCGCGGCTACCTGGGCCGCCCCGGGCTGACGGCGGATCGGTTCGTCCCCGATCCGTTCGGCGCGGCGCCGGGCGGGCGCCTGTACCGCACGGGCGACCGCGTGCGCTGGAGCGCGGCGGGCAACCTGGAGTTCCTGGGGCGCACGGACTTCCAGGTCAAGATCCGCGGCTTCCGCATTGAACTGGGCGAGATCGAGGCGGGGCTGCGCAGCCACGAAGGTGTGCGCGACGCCGTGGTCCTGGCGCGCACGGACGCGCCGGGCGCTGCGCGGCTGGTGGCCTACGTCGCGGGCGACGCGGAGGCGGATGCGCTGCGTGCGCACCTGTCGGCGCGGATGCCTGCGTACATGGTCCCCTCCGCGTACGTGCGGCTGGACGCGCTCCCGCTGACGCCCAACGGCAAGGTGGACCGCCGGGCGCTCCCCGCGCCGGAGGCGGATGCATTCGCGTCGCGCGGGTACGAGGCGCCGGCCGGCCGCGTGGAGCAGGCCGTGGCGGCGGTGTGGGCGGAGCTGCTGCGCGTGGAGCGCGTGGGGCGCGGCGACGACTTCTTCCACCTGGGCGGACACTCGCTGCTGGCGGTGCGCGTCGTGTCGCGCGTGCGGCAGGCGCTGGGCGTGGACGTGGCGCCGGGCGACCTGTTCGAGCGCCCCGTGCTGGCGGACTTCGCGCGCGGGCTGACGGGCGCCGCGCCGGCCGCGGCGGCGATGGTGCCGGTGGACCGCGCCGCCCCCATCCCCCTCTCGTTCGCGCAGCAGCGCCTGTGGTTCCTGGAGCAGCTGGGCGGCACGGGCGCGGCGTATCACGTCCCCCTGCGGCTGCGACTGCACGGCGAACTGGACCGGGATGCGCTCGTCCGGGCGCTGGACCGCATCGTCGCGCGGCACGAGTCGCTGCGCACCACCTTTCCCGCGGTGGATGGCGAGCCGGTGCAGCGCATCGCCTCCGCGGGGAAGAGCGCGTTCCGCCTGGTGGAGCACGATCTGCGCGATTCGGCGGACGCGGACGGCGCGCTGCAGCGGGTGCTGGCGGATGAAACGGTGGCGCCGTTCGACCTCGCCGCCGGCCCGCTGATCCGCGGGCGGCTGGTGCGGATGGGCGCGGATGACCACGTGCTGGTGGTCACCATGCACCACGTTGTTTCGGACGGATGGTCGATGGGCGTCTTTGCCCGCGAGCTGGGCGCGCTGTACGGCGCCTTCCGCCGCGGCGCGGACGATCCGCTTGCGGCGCTGGAGATTCAGTACGCGGACTACGCGGCGTGGCAGCGGCGCTGGGTGAGCGGCGAGCTGCTGGAGCGGCAGGCGAACTTCTGGGAATCGGCGCTGGCCGGCGCTCCGGAGCTGCTGGAACTGCCGGTGGACCACGCGCGCCCGTCGCGGCAGGACTTTGCGGGCGGCATGGTGCCCATCCGGCTGGACGCGGAGCTGGCGGCGGCGCTCAAGGCGCTGTCGCGGCGGCGCGGCACCACGCTCTTCATGACGCTGCTGGCGGGGTGGGCGGCCGTGCTGGGCCGGCTGGCCGGGCAGGCGGACGTGGTCATCGGCACGCCCACCGCCAACCGCGACCGGCGCGAGACGGAGGAGCTGATCGGCTTCTTCGTCAACACGCTGGCGGTGCGCGTGGACCTGTCCGGCGCGCCCACGGTGGCGGATCTGCTGGCGCAGGTGCGCACGGCGGCGCTGGAGGCGCAGCAGAACCAGGACATCCCCTTTGAGCAGGTGGTGGAGCGGGTGCGCCCCGCCCGCAGCCTGGCGTACAGCCCGCTGTTTCAGGTGATGTTCGCGTGGCAGAACGCGGCGGGCGCGCTGGAGCTTCCCGGGCTCGCCGTGGCCGACGCCGACGCGGCGGACGACACGGCCAAGTTCGACCTGTCGCTGGCGCTGTGGGAGGAGGGCGATGGCATCACGGGCGGGCTCACCTACGCCACGGCGCTGTTTGACCGGGCCACGGTGGAGCGCCACGCGGGCTATCTGCGCCACGCGCTGGAAGCCATGGCGGCGGATGAACACCAGTCCGTGGACCGCCTTCCGCTGCTTTCGGAGGCGGAGCGCCGCTACGTCATCCAGGAGCTGAACGCGACGGACCGGCCGTTTCCCGCCGCGTGCGTCCACGAGCTGTTCCGCGCGCAGGCGGCGCTTACGCCGGACGCGGTCGCGCTTGTGTGGCAGGGCGAGCGCCTGACGTACGCCGAGCTGAATCGCCGGGCCAATCGCATCAGCCACGCGCTGCAGCGTCGTGGAGCGGGACCGGAGGTGTGCGTGGGCATCTGCCTGCCGCGCACGCCGGACCTCGTGGCGGCCATCCTGGGCGTGCTGGGCGCGGGCGCGGCGTACGTGCCGCTCGACCCCGCCTATCCTCGCGAGCGCCTGGGCTACATGGTGGAAGATGCCGGGCTGACGCTCGTCGTCACCGATTCCAACTTGGCGGAGCGGCTGCCTGAAGGCCCGGCCGCGCTCCGGCTGGACGCTGACAGCGCGGCGCTCGCGGCGGAGCCGGACACCGCGCCGGAGACCGGCGTCATCCCCGAAAACCTGTCGCACGTCATCTTTACCTCCGGATCGACGGGTCGCCCCAAGGGCGTAATGATCCGCCATTCCGCCGTCGCCGTGCTGCTGCACTGGCTGCGCGAGAACGTGTCGGATGATGAGCGCGCGTCGGTGATGTTCTCCACCTCGGTGAACTTCGACGTTTCCATCGCCGAACTGTTCGGCACGCTGTGCTGGGGCGGGACGCTGGTGATGGTGGAGAACGCCCTGGATCTTCCGTCCGTCGCCGATCAGCGCATTCAGTACGTGGGCATGGTGCCGACCGCCGCCGCGGAACTGCTGCGTACCGGCGGCATCCCCGCGAGCGTGCGGACCGTCAACCTTGCCGGCGAAGCGCTGCCGAACGAACTGGCTCAGGCCCTCTATGCGCTGGGCACGGTCGAGAAGGTCCGCAACCTGTACGGCCCGACCGAAGACACGACGTATTCGACGTACTCGGTCGTCGAGCGCGGCGGCGATCGGGTCCTGATCGGCACGCCGCTGTCCAACTCGCAGGCGTACGTGCTGGATGGGGAACTGCAGCCGGTGCCAGTGGGCGTAGCGGGCGAGCTGTATCTCGCGGGCGATGGCTTGGCGCGTGGGTATGCGAGCCGGCCGGGGATGACGGCGGAGCGCTTCCTCCCGTGCCCCTTCGGCGAGCCGGGCGGGCGCATGTACCGCGTGATGGACCGCGTCCGCCGCCGAGCGGACGCCAACGGCGAGTTGGAGTACCTGGGCCGCACCGACTTCCAGGTAAAGGTGCGCGGCTTCCGCATCGAACTGGGCGAGATCGAATCCCGCCTGGTTGAACACCCCGAGGTGCACTCCGCCGTCGTCGTCGCGCGCGAAGACACGCCGGGCGACATGCGCCTGGTCGCGTACGTGGCGGCTGATGATACGGTGACCGTGGACGCCCTTCGCGCGCACCTGACGGATCGCGTGCCGGCCTACATGGTTCCCGCGGCGTACGTGCGGCTGGATGCGCTTCCGCAGACGCCCAACGGCAAGGTCGATCGCAAGGCGCTTCCCGCGCCCGAGGCGGATGCGTTCGGCGTCGGCGGGTACGAGGCGCCGGTCGGATTCATGGAAGAGACGGTCGCGCAGATCTGGGCCGAGGTGCTGAACGCGGAGCGTGTGGGCCGCGGCGACGACTTCTTCGGGCTGGGCGGGCACTCGCTGCTCGCCGTGCGGCTGATTTCGCGCGTGCGGCAGGCGCTGGGCGCGGAGGTCTCGCTGAGCGACCTGTTCGAGCGCCCCGTGCTGGCCGACTTCGCGCGCGGGCTGGAAACGGCGGCCGGCGCGCGGGCCCTGGCCATCGTGCCCGTGGACCGCGGCGGACCCATTCCGCCATCGTTCGCGCAGCAGCGGCTGTGGTTCCTGGAGCAGCTGGACGGCATGGGCGGGACGTACCACATCCCCATGAGTCTGCGGCTTCGGGGCGAGCTGGACCGCGATGCGCTCGTTCGCGCGCTGGACCGCATCGTCGCGCGTCACGAGTCGCTGCGGACGACGTTCCCCGCCGTGGACGGCGAGCCCGTGCAGCGCATCGCCTCCATCGAGGAAAGCGCGTTCCGTCTGGTTGAGCACGATCTCCAGGCTTCGCCCGATGCGGAAGATGCGCTGCATCGGTTGATGGATGAGGAGGCCGGCGCGCCGTTCGATCTGGTGAATGGGCCACTGGTTCGCGGCCGCCTGATCTGGATGGCGGCGGACGATCACGTGCTGCTGGTTACGATGCACCACATCGTCAGCGACGGCTGGTCGATGGGCGTCTTTGCCCGCGAGCTGGGCGCGCTGTACGGCGCCTTTGCCCGAGGCGAATCCGATCCTCTCCCGCCGCTCGCGGTGCAGTACGCCGACTACGCCGCGTGGCAGCGGCGCTCGGTCGATGGCGAGCTTCTGGAGCGGCAGGCCAGCTTCTGGGAGCACGCTCTGGCGGGTGCGCCGGAACTGCTGGAGCTGCCCACCGATCGCGCGCGGCCGCGCAAGCAGGAGTTCGCGGGCGCGTCGCTGCCCATCGAACTGGATGCGGAGCTGACGGCGTCGCTCAAGGCACTGTCGCGGCGCCACGGCACCACGCTGTTCATGACGCTGCTGGCCGGCTGGGCGGCGGTGCTGAGCCGGCTCGCGGGGCAGGCGGATGTCGTCGTCGGTACGCCGACGGCCGGGCGCGAGCGCGCCGAAACCGAGGACCTGATCGGCTTCTTCGTGCAGACGCTGGCGGTTCGCGTGGATCTGACGGGCGCGCCCACCGTGGCGGAACTGCTGGGCCGCGTGCGCACGGCCGCGCTCCAGGCGCAGCAGAACCAGGACATCCCGTTCGAGCAGGTGGTGGAGCGCGTGCGTCCGGCGCGCAGCCTGGCCTACAGCCCGCTGTTCCAGGTGCTGTTCGCGTGGCAGAACGCGCTGGGCGAGCCCTTCGCCCTGCCCGGTCTCGACACCGGCGACGCAGCCGAGGCGGCGCTGGACACGGCCAAGTTCGACCTGTCTCTCGCCCTGTGGGAGCAGGACGGCCGCATCACCGGCGGGCTGAACTACGCCACCGCCCTCTTCGACCGCTCCACCGTCGAACGCCACGTGGCGTACCTGCGGCTGGCGTTGGAAGAGATGGCGGCCGACGAAAACCGGCCCGTTGAGCGGCTGATTCTGCTGCCCGCGGAAGAGCGTGCGCTGGTGCTGGACGAGTGGAATCGCACGGAGGCGGACTACCCCGCGGCCTGCGTCCACGAACTGTTCCGGGAGCAGGCGGCTCGCACGCCGGACGCCGTTGCGCTTGTGTGGCAGGGCGAGCGGCTGACCTACGGCGAGCTGAGCCGCCGTGCGAACCGCATCAGCCATGCGCTCCGGCGTCGTGGAGCGGGACCCGAGGTGTGCGTGGGCATCTGTCTGCCGCGCACGCCGGACCTGGTCGCGGCCATCCTGGGCGTGCTCGGCGCGGGAGCGGCGTACGTGCCGCTCGACCCCGCGTACCCGCGCGAGCGGCTGGGCTACATGGTGGAAGACGCGGCCATCGGGCTCGTCATCACCGACGCGAGCCTGGCGGACCGGCTGCCGGAAGATGCGGCCGGGCGGCTGCTGCTTGATCGCGAGTACACCGCGCTCGCGGCGGAGCCGGATGATGCGCCGGAGACCGGCGTCAGCCCCGAAAACCTGTCGCACGTCATCTTTACCTCCGGATCGACGGGTCGCCCCAAGGGCGTGATGATCCGCCATTCCGCCGTCGCCGTGTTGCTGCACTGGCTGCGCGAGAACGTGTCGGATGACGAGCGCGCGTCGGTGATGTTCTCCACCTCGGTGAACTTCGACGTTTCCATCGCCGAACTGTTCGGAACGCTGTGCTGGGGCGGCACGCTGGTGATGGTGGAGAACGCCCTGGATCTGCCCTCCGTCGCGGATCAGCGCATCCAGTATGTGGGCATGGTGCCGACCGCCGCCGCGGAACTGCTGCGCACCGGCGGCATCCCCGCGAGCGTGCGCACGGTGAATCTGGCCGGCGAAGCCCTGCCGAACGAGTTGGCGCAGGCGCTCTACGCGCTGGGCACGGTCGAAAAGGTCCGCAACCTGTACGGCCCGACGGAAGACACGACGTACTCCACGTACTCGCTTGTCGAGAAGGGCGGGGACCGCGTGCTGATCGGCACGCCCCTGTCGAACTCGCAGGCGTATGTGCTGGATGGGGAGCTGCAGCCCGTGCCGGTGGGCGCGGCGGGTGAACTGTACTTGGCAGGCGACGGCTTGGCGCGTGGCTACGCGAGCCGTCCGGGCATGACGGCGGAGCGCTTCCTCCCGTGCCCGTTCGGCGAGCCGGGCGGGCGCATGTACCGCGTGATGGACCGCGTCCGCCGCCGAGCCGATGCCAATGGCGAGCTGGAATACCTCGGCCGCACGGACTTCCAGGTAAAGGTGCGCGGCTTCCGCATCGAGCTTGGCGAGATCGAATCGCGGCTGGTGGAGCATCCGGAGGTGCACTCCGCCGTCGTCATCGCGCGCGAAGACACGCCGGGCGACACCCGCCTGGTCGCGTACGTGGCGGCTGATGATACGGTGACCGTGGATGCCCTGCGCGCGCACCTCACGGAGCGGCTGCCGGCGTACATGGTGCCGTCTGCGTACGTGCGGCTGGACGCGCTTCCGCAGACGCCCAACGGCAAGGTTGATCGCAAGGCGCTCCCCTCGCCCGATGCGGACGCGTTCGGCGTTGGTGGATACGAGGCGCCGGTCGGGTTCATGGAAGAGACGGTCGCGCAGATCTGGGCCGAGGTGCTGAACGCGGAGCGCGTGGGCCGCGGCGACGACTTCTTCGGGCTGGGCGGCCACTCGCTGCTCGCCGTGCGCCTGATCTCGCGGGTGCGGCAGGCGCTTGGCGCAGAGGTCTCGTTGAGCGACCTGTTCGAGCGTCCCGTGCTGGCCGACTTCGCGCGCGGGCTGGAGACGGCCGCCGGGGCGCGGGCTCTGGCCATCGTGCCCGTGGACCGCGGCGGACCCATTCCGCCATCGTTCGCGCAGCAGCGGCTGTGGTTCCTGGAGCAGCTGGACGACATGGGGGCCACGTACCACATCCCCATGAGCCTGCGCCTGCGCGGCGCATTGGACCGGGACGCGTTGGTGCGTGCGCTGGACCGCATCGTCGCGCGGCACGAGTCGCTGCGCACCACGTTCCCCGCCGTGGACGGCGAGCCGGTGCAGCGCATCGCCTCCATCGAGGAAAGCGCGTTCCGCCTCGTGGAGCACGACGCGCACGGCTCGGAGGACACCCTTCATCGCTTGATGGATGAGGAGGCCGGCGCCGCATTCGATCTGGTGAATGGGCCGCTCGTCCGTGGCCGTCTGATCCGGATGGCGGCGGATGATCACGTGCTGCTGGTGACGATGCATCACATCGTCAGCGACGGCTGGTCGATGGGCGTCTTTGCCCGCGAACTGGGCGCGCTGTACGGCGCCTTTGCGCATGGCGAATCCGATCCTCTCCCGCCGCTCGCGGTGCAGTACGCCGACTACGCCGCGTGGCAGCGTCGCTCGGTCGATGGCGAGCTTCTGGAGCGGCAGGCCAGCTTCTGGGAGCACGCTCTGGCGGGCGCGCCGGAGCTGCTGGAACTGCCCACGGACCGCGTGCGGCCCCGGAAGCAGGAGTTCGCGGGCGCGTCGCTGCCCATCGAACTGGATGCGGAGCTGACGGCGGCGCTCAAGGCCCTGTCGCGGCGCCACGGCACCACGCTGTTCATGACGCTGCTGGCGGGCTGGGCGGCGGTGCTGAGCCGGCTGGCGGGGCAGGCGGATGTCGTCGTCGGCACGCCCACGGCCGGGCGCGAGCGCGCGGAAACCGAGGACCTGATCGGCTTCTTTGTGCAGACGCTGGCGGTGCGCGTGGACCTGACCGGCGCGCCGACCGTGGCGGAACTGCTGGGCCGCGTGAGGACTGCGGCGCTCCAGGCGCAGCAGAACCAGGACATCCCGTTCGAGCAGGTGGTAGAGCGGGTGCGCCCAGCCCGCAGCCTGGCGTACAGCCCGTTGTTCCAGGTGCTGTTCGCGTGGCAGAACGCGCTGGGCGAGCCCTTCGCGCTCCCCGGTCTCGATACGGGAGACGCGGCCGAGGCGGCGCTGGACACCGCCAAGTTCGACCTGTCGCTGGCGCTCTGGGAGCAGGACGGCCGGATTGCCGGCGGGCTCAACTACGCCACCGCGCTCTTCGACCGCTCGACGGTGGAGCGCCACGCGGCGTATCTGCGGCTGGCGCTGGAAGAGATGGCGGCCGATGAAAACCGGCCCGTCGAGCGGCTGACTCTGCTGCCCGCGGCCGAACGCGCGCTGGTCCTCGACGAGTGGAATCGCACGGCGGCGGACTACCCCGCGGAGTGCATCCATGAACTCTTCCGCAAGCAGGCGGCGAAGACACCGGACGCCGTCGCGCTCGTGTGGCAGGGCGAGCGGCTGACCTACGGCGAGCTGAGCCGCCGGGCGAACCGCATCAGCCACGCGCTGCGGCGGCGCGGTGCCGGGCCGGAGGTGTGCGTGGGCATCTGCCTGCCGCGCACGCCGGATCTGGTCGCGGCGATCCTGGGCGTGCTGGGCGCGGGCGCGGCGTACGTGCCGCTGGACCCGGCTTACCCGCGAGAGCGCTTGGGCTACATGGTGGAAGACGCGGCCATCGCGCTCGTCATCACCGACGCGAGCCTGGCGGACCGCCTGCCGGAAGATGCGGCCGGGCGGCTGCTTCTGGATCGCGAGTACACGGCGCTGGCCGCGGAGCCGGACACCGCGCCGGAGACCGGCGTCGTCCCGGAGAACCTGTCGCACGTCATCTTTACCTCCGGATCGACGGGCCGGCCCAAGGGCGTAATGATCCGCCACTCCGCGGTCGCCGTGCTGCTGCACTGGCTGCGGGCGAACGTGTCGGATGATGAGCGCGCGTCGGTGATGTTCTCCACCTCGGTGAACTTCGACGTTTCCATCGCCGAGCTGTTCGGCACGCTGTGCTGGGGCGGCACGCTGGTGATGGTGGAGAACGCCCTGGATCTGCCCTCCGTCGCCGATCAGCGCATCCAGTACGTGGGCATGGTGCCGACCGCCGCGGCCGAACTGCTGCGCACCGGCGGAATCCCCGCGAGCGTGCGAACCGTCAACCTTGCGGGCGAAGCGCTTCCGAACGAACTCGCGCAGGCGCTGTACGCGCTGGGTACGGTCGAAAAGGTCCGCAATCTGTACGGCCCGACGGAAGACACGACGTATTCCACCTACTCGCTTGTCGAGAAGGGCGGGGACCGCGTGCTCATCGGCACACCTCTGTCGAACTCGCAGGCGTACGTGCTGGATGGACAGCTCCAGCCGGTGCCCGTAGGCGCTGCGGGTGAACTGTATCTCGCGGGCGACGGTCTCGCGCGCGGGTACGCGAGCCGGCCGGGAATGACGGCGGAGCGCTTCCTCCCGTGCCCGTTCGGCGAGCCGGGTGGGCGCATGTACCGGGTGATGGACCGCGTCCGCCGCCGCGCGGACGCGAACGGCGAGCTGGAATACCTGGGCCGCACCGACTTCCAGGTAAAGGTGCGCGGCTTCCGCATCGAGCTGGGCGAGATCGAATCCCGCCTGGTGGAACACCCGGAGGTGCACTCCGCCGTCGTCGTCGCGCGCGAAGACACGCCGGGCGATACTCGCCTCGTCGCGTACGTGGCGGCGGATGATACGGTGTCCGTCGACATCCTCCGTGCGCACCTGGCGGAGCGGCTGCCGGAGTACATGGTGCCCGCGGCGTACGTGCGGCTGGAGGTTCTTCCGCAGACGCCCAACGGCAAGGTGGACCGCAACGCGCTCCCCGCGCCCGCGGACGACGCCTACGCCCGGCACGGTTTTGAGGCGCCGGTGGGGGAGACGGAGCAGGCGCTGGCGGAAATCTGGGCAGAGGTGCTGGGTCTGGAGCAGGTGGGCCGCTGGGACGACTTCTTTGATCTGGGCGGGCACTCGCTGCTGGCCGCCCGGGTGGCATCGCGGCTGAGCGAGCGCTTTCAGACGCAGATATCCGCCACGACGCTCTTTCTGCACGCCACCCTCGCGGGGCTGGCGCAGGCCGTGGACGAGGCGCGCGCATCCCAATCCGCCCAGCCGGCCATCGACGACGGCTTGCTGGACGGGGCGATGAACCTGGACGCGTCCTCGGTGGACATGCTTTCCGACGACGACGTGGACGCGATGCTGGCGGCGCTGCTCGCCCGCGAGATGGACCCGTGATCCCCGCGTCTGCATCGGAACGCCCTCCGCGCGCCGGCGGGAAAAATGTCCGCTCCGGACAGAATCCTTTTCCGTCTCCGCGGCGCGAATCGGGGTGCGCGCGGGGGGACGGAGCGGGACGTTGCGGGGTGGAGCCGGGGCGGGCCGCAACAAGGGGAAGGTTGCCCCTCCACCGCGATTTGCCTTATCTTGTGGAATCCATTTTCAGGCAACTCATGTCGGATTCGCCTTCGCCATGCGGACCCCTCCGGAGGCCGTTGTTGCGGCCCTTTCGGATCGCGAGTCGCACTTGTTTCGCCATCACACGGTATCGCCCGGACGAAAGTCCACGGCGGCCGCATGAAGAAGGGGACCGATGAAGATCGCTGAGGAGAACGCGGTGGCGCACGAGCCCGCACGCGCGGCGGGCGAGGCCGGGCCGCGGCGCACGCTGGCGCCGGCCGGCATCACGCGCGTGGTGGATGCGTCCACGCCGTACCGCAAGGCATCGTGGGCGTCGCGCGGCGAGCCCACCGTCGTGGAGTTGTCCAACGGCACGCGCATCGGCGGGCGCGACGTGGTGATCATGGCGGGGCTTCCCATCTCCGGGCCGGAGGCGCAGGTGGTGGAGGCCGCGCACCGGCTGCGGGCCGCCGGAGCCGCCGTGCTGCACGGGGGAACGCTTCGCCCGCCCCGCTCGCCCTACGTGCGCGCGCGCCGCGGCGAGGACGCGCTCCACACCCTGGACCGCGCCCGCGACGAGACGGGAATGGCCACCGCCGCGGAGGCCGCCGACCTTGAATCGGCGCTCCTCTTGGCCCATCGGGTGGACATCCTGCAGGTGGGCGCGGAGAACATGCAGAACTACCCGTTCCTGAGCCGGGTGGCGCGGCTGGGCAAGCCGGTGCTGCTGGTGCGCGGCCAGACCGCCGGCCTCACGGAGCTGCTGCTGGCCGCCGAGTACGTGCTGGCGGAGGGGAACGCGGACGTGATCCTGTGCGAGGCCGGGGTGCTGGGGATTCCACCGGAAGGCCGTCCCCTGCTTGACCTTACGGCCATCCCCGTGCTCAAGTCGCTGACGCACCTTCCCATCATGGCGGCGCCGGGCGCCGTGCCCGGCATGGCCTGCGCCGCCATCGCGGCCGGCGCGGACGGCGTGGTGCTGGAGCCCGTGGCCGACGACGCGGCGGAGCACGACTTCGCCGAGCGGATGGAGCGCGCCCGCCGCGTCGCCGTGGCCATGGGCCGCCGCCTCGCCTAGCCGGCCCGCGCGCACTCCGGGAACCCGCCCGCGCCCCGCTTCCGCATCCGTTCGCCCGCCGTCCCGCCCCGGACGGCGCGGCACAGGCCCCACCGAATCCCCAGGTTGATGCGTTTTCTTTCAAAGGTTTCCATCGTCACGGGCGCCGCCAGCGGCATCGGCCGCGACACGGCGCTTCTTCTTGCCCGCGAGGGCGCCAGCGTGGTGGCGGTGGACGTGGACGCGGACGCGCTGCGGCACCTGGCGGAGGAGATAGGGGACGCGGGCGGCGTCTGTGCCGCCGTCCCCCTGGACGTGCTTCGCGCGGACGAGGTGGACCGGATGGTGGAGGACGTCATTGCCCGCTTCGGCCGGGTGGACGTGCTCGTCAACGGGGTGGGCGGAAGCACCGTGCTGGCGCGCCCCGACGCGCTTATCGAAGAAATCTCGCCGGACGACTGGGAGCGCGTGCTGGGCTTCAACCTGCGCGGCACCTTTCTGTGCATCCGCGCCGTGGTGCCGCACATGAAGGCGCGGCGGGCGGGCGTCATCGTCAACCTGTCGTCCATCGTGGCCCGCGGCGACCACGCGGCGCGGCGCACCAACGCGCCGTACGTGGTGTCCAAGGCCGGCGTGCAGGCGCTCACGCGCAAGCTGGCGGTGGAACTGGGGCCGTTCGGCATCCGCTGCAACGCCGCCGCGCCGGGCGTCACCCGTACGCCGCGCATCGAGACGCTGCTGGCGCGCCGCAGCCAGACGGAAATGGACGCCATGATCGACGCCGTCCCCCTGCGCCGCCTGGCCACCCCCGGGGACCTCGCCACCGTCGTGGCCTTTCTGGCCTCGGACGAGTCCGGCTTCGTGTCCGGGCAGACCATCGAGGTGACCGGTGGACAGTAGAACCGCCGCCGAGCGCTGCGCCGTCGTCGGCGACGGCTCCATGGGCGCCACGCTGGCGCACGTGATGGCCGCCGGCGGCCGCGAATGCGTGCTGTGGTGCGCATCGCCCGCCACCGCCGAGGCCGTCAACCGCGACCACCGGCATCCCGCCCGCCCGGCCCACGCGCTGGATGGCGGGCTGCGCGCCACCACGTCGCTGGCCGACGCCCTGGACGGCGCCTCGCTGGTGCTCGTCGCCGTCCATTCCACCGCGTTCGCCGCGGCGGCGGGGGAGATCGGCGCCCTGGCGCGCCCGGAGCAGGCGCTTTTTTCCGCCACCAAGGGGATCGAGCACCCGTCGCTGCGCCTGATGTCGCACGTGCTGCGCGACGCCGCGCCCGAGTGCGCCGTGGGCACCATCGGCGGCACCAACATTACGGGCGAGATCATGGCGGGGCAGCTCAGCTCGCTCGTGGTCGCGTCGCCCTCCACCGAGGCGCGCGAGCGGGCGGCGCGGGCGCTGGCGGCCCCGCACCTGGCCATTTCCGCCAGCGCGGACCTGTTCAGCGTGGAGCTGGTGTCGGTGCTCAAGAACACCGTTTCCATCGCCGCGGCCATCGGGCTGGGGGCGGGAATGGGCTACAACGCGCTGGGGCTGGTGGTGGCGCGCACGCTGGCGGAGATCCGCTCGCTGGGCGCGGCCCTGGGCGCGGACCCCGGCACCTTCGACGGCCCGGCCGGCATCGGCGACATCTTTCTCACCGCGTCCAGCCCGCAGTCGCTCAACCGGCGGCTGGGGATGGAACTGGGGCAGGGCAGGGGGCTGGACGAGATCGTGGCGGGGCTGCCGGAGGTGCCGGAGGGAATCGGCGCCGTGCGGGCCGTGGAGCCGCTGGCGGCGGGCGCCGGGCTCTCGCTTCCCGTCTGCGCCGCCGTCGCGGACATTCTGGAAGGGGTGCAGCCGCCCCGCGCGCTGGAGCGCGTTCTCATCGAAGCGTATTGGAAGGAACTTGGATGACGGTCAGGACATGTCGGTTCCGCGGGTCCTTCGACGCCGGCGCCACCTATCGCCGGCTTCGCGACGCGGGGGTGCTGGGTTCCCACTCGTACCTTCACCTGGCACCCGGCCTGGCCGAGATCGGCTGGGCACCGGTGGACCACCTGCGGGTCACGGACGCGGAGTTCGTCGCTGACTGGCGGGAGCGGCTGGCGGCCATGACGGCGCCCGGCGACCACCGCAAGGCGATGGGGTATGTGGCGTTCGACGCCATCGACGCGGGCTCCGCCAGCTACCCCGGGGGCGTGACCAACCCGGCGCCGCTGGCGGAGTTCATCGTCCCCGGCGAGCGTGTGGAGTTCGCGCCGGACGGCAACGTCACGCACTGGACCACGAGCGGCTTCGACCTGTCGCCGTTCCTGACCGTGGCGCTCCCCCGCCGCCCCGCCGCGCCCCGCCAGGTGCAGTTCGAGGCCGTGGGCGGCGTTCCGCGCGACGCGTTCGAGGAGAGCGTGGCCCGCGCGGTGGAGGCGCTGAACGCGGGTGTGGTGGAAAAGGTGGTTCTTTCGCGCAACCAGACGTTCGACGTGCGGTACGACGCGGTGGACCTGTTCGAGGCCATCACCGAGTCGCGCACGCACTCCGACGGGTTCCTGCTGGAGTTCGGCGATCTGGCGGCCATGGTGGCCTCGCCCGAGCTGCTGGTGGCGGCGGACGGGCGGCGGCTGGAGTCCAACCCGCTGGCCGGAACGCGAAAGCGCGGCGCGTCGGTGGACGAAGACGAGTCGCTGCGCCACGAACTGCGGCACGACCACAAGGAGATCGTGGAGCACGTGCTGTCGGTCACCACGCTGCTGGGGCAGCTGGAGCCGGTGTGCGAGCACGAGAGCCTGAGCGTGCGCGGGATGATGGACATCAGCATCCACCAGTACGTGCAGCACCTGAGCTCCACCATCCAGGGCCGCGTGAGCACCGACCGGCACGTGCTGGAAGCGCTGTGGGCCGTCTTTCCCAGCGTGACCATCGCCGGCTTTCCGCGCGAGCCGGCCGTGCGGCTGCTGCGCAAACTGGAGTACGGGCCGCGGTCGCTGTACTCGGGCGTCATCGGCTGGGTGTCGGGGGACGCGGACTGCCGGTTCTCGCTGGCCATCCGCGGCGTATTCCGCTACGGCGAACTCACGTACCTCAACACCGGCGCCGGGATCATGGCGGAGTCCGTTCCCGTGAACGAGTTCATGGAAACGGAGCAGAAGCTGCGCGCCGCCATGCAGGCCCTGGCCCGCGTCGCCAGGGCCTGATCCAGCGGGCCCGCGGCGTTCGAGCGCTTCGTCGCGGAAGATTCTGCTCGCCAGCGGACTCCCGTCCCCGGCGGCCGGTCTCCGTGCAAACGGGCGCATCGATGGGCGGATGGAGGCCGGAAATCGGCGCGTCCGTGCGGGTGAAGCCTGACGCCCGCCGCTGAGGCTTGCCGCGTCCGGTGCGGAGAGTTCACTTTCCGCGATCCGCGATCCGCGATCCGCGATCCGCGATCCGCGATCCGCGATCCGCGATCCGCGATCCGCGATCCGCGATCCGCGATCCGCGATCCG
>NZ_JACHIA010000030.1:0-25411 GCF_014202995.1 Longimicrobium terrae | reverse complement strand
CGATCCGCGATCCGCGATCCGCGATCCGCGATCCGCGATCCGCGATCCGCGATCCGCGATCCGCGATCCGCGATCCGCGATCCGCGATCCGCGATCCGCGATCCGCGATCCGCGATCCGGCCTGGGCGGGCGTGTCCGCGTCAGGACCGCGCTCGACCGATCAGAAGTTCCTGATGCGAGAGAAGCCGCGCGCCACCCGTCCCGCGCCCGCTGCGCCAGCCGCAGCGGGCGCGGGACGCAGGAGCCCCGGCGCCCGGACGGCGCGCCTCGTCCGCCGCGCGGGCCGGTCCGCGGAGACGATCCGCTGCGGATGCCGCAGGTGATGCTCGCCCACCGCTCCTTTGGTCCCCTGCGATGGCGGGCGGTGCGGGAGGCGATGCCGGTCCGTTCCGCGGGACGATCCGTGCGCCGCCGGGGCGGGTCTGAAACGAATGTCCGCCGCTTCCCGTCTGGTTGACAGCCGCTCGACGTTTCACGTCAATTGATGCGATCCACCGGGTCCGCGCCCGCTTCCGGCGCCGCCGTCCGGGGTCGTTCCTTTTCCTCCACCGTTCACCACGATCGCTCTGTGGAACTGCAGATCAGCGGGTTGTCGAAGAGATACCCCAACGGGGTTCAGGCCCTGGACAAGGTCACGCTCACCATTCCGCAGGGGATGTACGGTCTGCTCGGGCCGAACGGCGCAGGCAAGTCCACGCTGATGCGCACACTCGCCACGCTGCAGGACCCGGACGAAGGCACCGTCCGGCTGGGCGACATCGACGTGCTGCGCGAAAAGGATCACATCCGGGAAACGCTGGGCTACCTGCCGCAGGAGTTCGGCGTGTATCCCAAGGTGAGCGCGGAGCGGCTGCTGGAGCACTTTGCCGTTCTCAAGGGCGTCGCCGACCGCAAGTCGCGCCGGGAGGTGGTGGAGGCGCTGCTCCGCCAGACCAACCTGTGGGACGTGCGGAAGGAGAAGCTCGGCGGCTACTCGGGCGGAATGCGGCAGCGCTTCGGGGTGGCCGTCGCGCTGCTGGGCGATCCGCGCCTCATCATCGTCGACGAGCCCACCGCCGGGCTGGACCCGGCGGAGCGGGTGCGCTTTCTGAACCTGCTGAGCGAACTGGGCGAGCGCGCCGTGGTGATCCTGTCCACGCACATCGTGGAGGACGTTTCCGAGCTGTGCAGCCGCATGGCCATCATCAACCGCGGAAAGATCCTGCTGGAAGACGAGCCGCTGCGCGCCGTGGAGGAGATGCGGGGCCGGATCTGGCGCAGGATCATTCCCCGGGCGCAGCTGGAGGAGGTGGAGCGGGAGCACGCCGTGATCTCCACCAAGCTGCTGGCGGGTCGCACCGTGGTGCACGTGTACGGCCAGACCCCGCCGGGAGCCGGGTTTGAGCCGGTGGAGCCGGACCTGGAAGACGTCTACTTCACCGTCATGGGCGGCCACGGCGGCCTGGGCGGCCGGGGAGCCGCGCCGGCGGAGGTGGGCCGGTGAGGTTCCGGGAGATCTTTCTGTTCGAACTCGGCTACCAGGCGCGGAGCGTTTCCACCTGGCTGTACGGCCTGCTCCTGACCGCGGTGCCGTTTCTGATGATGCACGTCATCAACGGAAGCGGCAGCTACCTGAACAGCCCGCAGAAGGTGGCGATCGGGTCGCTGCTGACGGGGATGCTGGGGATGCTGGTGACCGCGGCGCTGTTCTCGGACGCGGCCACGCGGGACGTCCAGGCGAGAATGCACCCGCTCGTCTACACCACCCGCATCCGCAAGGCGGAGTACCTGGGCGGGCGCTTTCTGGGCGCGCTGGCCGTCAACGCGGTTCTGCTGCTGGGCGTGCCGCTGGGGCTGCTGCTCGGCTCGCTGATGCCATACCTGGACGCGCGGATCTTCGGGCCGTTCATCCCGGGCGCGTACATCCAGCCGTACCTGCTCTTTCTCCTTCCCAACGCCATCCTCGTCGGCGCCGTCCTTTTCACGGTGGCGGCGCTCAGCCGGCAGGCGGTGGCCGCGTATCTCGGCGGCATCGGGCTCTTTCTGCTCTACCTGTTCTCCATCGAGTTCCAGAGCCGCATCGCCAGCCCCACGCTGGCGGTGCTCGCGGACCCGTTCGGCGCGTCCGTCACCAGCCAGATCACCCGGTACTGGACGCCGGTGGAGCTGAATTCGCGGCTGATCGGCTACCCGCCGCTCCTGCTCTGGAACCGCCTGGCGTGGCTCTGCGTGGCCGGCCTGGTGTTCGCCGCGTTCCTGTTCCGCTTCCGCTTTGCGCACCAGGGCGGCGGGCGGCAGAAGCGCGTGGAGCGGCGGCCGTCCGAGGCGCCGGTGCGGGCCGCCCCCGTGGCGGCCCCGCCCGTGCCGGGGACGTTCGGCGGGCGGACGCACGTCCGGCAGGTGCTGTGCGTGGCGCGGCGCTCGCTGGACGAGATCGTGCGCAACCCCGCGTTTCCGCTGATCCTGCTGGTGATGCTGATTCTGGTGTTCGCGCTGGGCTGGGACGTGGGCTCCGAGGTGTTCGGCACCGCCACCTGGCCGGTGACGCACCTGATTGCCGGAACGGTGCTGGGGCAGGCGGCGTCGGTGGTGATCGCCGTGCTGATCGCGCTGCTGGCCGGGGAGCTGGTGTGGAGGGAGCGGGACGTGCGGGTGAGCGCGATCGAGGACGCCGCGCCGGTGCCCACCCGGGTGTTCCTGGCGGGACGCTTTCTGGCGCTGGCCGCCGCGCTGCTGGCCGTGCAGGCGGTGCTGATGGCGTCGGGGCTGCTGCTGCAGACGCTGCAGGGTTACCACCGCTACGAGCTGGGGCTGTACCTGCGGATCCTCTTTGGCATCAAGCTGGTGGACTACCTGCTGCTGGCCGCGATGGCCATGGCGGTGCACGTGGTGGTGAACCAGAAGTACCTGGGCCACCTGGTGGTGGTACTCGTGGTTCTGCTCACGCTGTTCTCGGGGCAGATCGGCATTCAGCACAACCTTTTCCGCTACGGCTCGGACCCGGGGTGGATCTACTCCGACATGGACGGCTTCGGCCCGTTCATGGGGCCGTGGGCCTGGTTCAAGCTGTACTGGGCGGCGTGGGCGCTGCTGCTGGCCGTGGCCGCGCGGCTCCTGTGGGTGCGCGGGCGCGAGGACGGGGCGCGGGCGCGGCTCCGCGCGGCGCGGGGGCGCTTCGCCGGCCCGGCGGCCCGCGCGGCGGCCGCCGCGGCGGTGCTGATCCTGGGGCTGGGCGGCTTCATCTTCTACAACACCAACGTCCTCAACGCGTACCACGGGTCCCGCAAGGCAGCCGCCGGGCCGTGGGCGCGGTACGAGCAGCGCTACAAGCGGTACCAGAACACGCCGCAGCCGGTCATCACGGCGGCGGAGCTGCGGGTGGAGATCCATCCCGGGGAGCACGCGGCGGAGCTCAGCGGCAGCTACCGGCTGGTGAACCGCTCCGCCCGGGCGATCGACTCCGTCCACGTCCTCATCAACCCCGAAGTGCGCGCCCGCTCCGTCGCGTTTGACCGCGGCGCCCGGCGGGTGCTGGACGACGGTGATCCGCTGTACCGCATCTACGCGCTGGAGCGCCCGCTGGCGCCCGGCGACTCGCTGCGGATGCGCTTTGACGTGAGCTACCATCCGCGCGGCTTTCCCAACGGCGGCATCCCCACTGCCGTGGTGCGCAACGGCGCGTACTTCGGCCGGCAGTGGCTGCCGTTCGTGGGGTACCAGCCGGCGCTGGAGCTGAGCGACGCGGAGGAGCGGCGTCTGGTGGGGCTGGCGCCGCTGCCCCCGGTTCCCGCCGCGAACGATCCGCGGGGGCTGGGCCGCCGCGCCGGCTTCCGCGGCGACGCCGACCAGGTGCAGCTCGACGCCGTCATCGGCACGGACGCCGACCAGACCGTCATCACCCCCGGTACGCTGGTGCGGGAGTGGACGGAGCACGGCCGGCACTACTTTCACTTCCGCACGGATCCGGCTCTCCCCTTTGGCGCGACGGTCTTTTCGGCGCGGTACGCGGAGCGCAGGGACCGGTGGAACAACGTCGCGCTCCGCGTTCTGTATCACCCCACGCACGCGTACAACGTGGACCGCATCGTCCGCGGGATGAAGGCCGCGCTGGACTACAACACCGCCAGCTTCGGCCCGTATTCCTACCGCGAGCTGCGCGTGGTGGAGGTTCCGCGCTACTCCAACTTCAACCGCGCGCACCCGCAGACCATCGCCGTTTCGGAAGGCGGCGCGTTCCTGACGAGGGTGGGGCCGGGCGACGTGGACCGTCCCTTCTTCGTGATCGCGCACGAGACGTCGCACCAGTGGTGGGGCGGCCAGGTGAGCGGCGCCGACGTGCGCGGACGGTCGGTGATCTCGGAAACGCTGGCGCAGTACAGCGCCATGATGGCCATGGAAAAGACGCTGGGGCGCGACCAGGTCCAGCGCTTCTACGATTACGAGATGGACCGCTACCTCGAGGGGCGCCGCGTATTCACAAACCGCGAGGTGCCGCTGCTGTACGCGGAGGGCCAGGACTACGTGTACTACCACAAGGGCGCGGTGGCCATGTACACGCTGCGCGAGCGCGTGGGCGAGGCGCGGGTGAACGCCGCGCTGCGCCGCTTTCTGGAGCGGTACCGCGATGCCGGCCCGCCGTACCCCACCTCGCGTGACCTGTACGCGGAGCTGCGGGCCGTGACCCCCGACTCGCTGCGCCCGCTGCTGCGCGACCTGTTCGAGGAGATCACGCTGTGGGACGTGCGCGCCCAGGCGGTGCGCGTGCAGCCCGCCGGCGCCGCCGGGTACCGCGTGACGCTGGACGTGGTTGCCCGAAAGGTGAGGGCGGACAGCATCGGCACGGAGACGGAGATCCCCATGGACGACGTCGTGGAGATCGGGGTGTTCGCGGGGGAAGGGGAGCCGGGAACTCCGCTGTACCTGCGCCCGCACCGCATCCGGAGCGGCCGGCAGACCATTACCGTCATGGTGCCGCGCGCGCCGGCGCGGGCGGGGATCGATCCGTACGGCAGGCTGATCCAGCGGGAGCGCAACGACAACCTCGTGGGAGTGGAGGAGTCCGCGGCGGCCCGCCAGTGAGCACGGCGGGCCGGGGCGCCGCGCGGGTTCTTTCCGCGCGGTCGCCCCGCCTTGCCGTCGCTCACCCCCGGGCCGCTGGAAGGTCTGCGTCCCTGATGTATGCCCGCGGCAACTGCCGTGATCGTCCGGTCCGGACGGGGCGGCGGGTTCCGCCGTGCCGCACCAGGGAAGCATGGAGGCCCCGCGGGCAGTCGTGTCCGCGGGGCCGCTTTCGGTTCCGCCGCACACGAGACCCGGGCGTACAGGAGACTGGCCTCCCCGGGATCGCGCGCGCAAATTGCCTGCACAAAACTTGGGGCAGCTGGTTCGCAACTGACGCAGAAGGCAGAGTCGTGGTGGGATCGGACCCGTGGGGCCATCAACCGGAAGAGGTGGAAGTCTTTGCCAACGCGCCCGTCGTGGAGGCGATCCTCTCGTTTCAGTTTGGTCCGGTCGACAACCTCAGCGACAGCCTCCGGTACTTCGCGGACGCGCTGTCCGGTTCATTCGCGAGGCCCGTCGAGCGCCAGGAAAAGTTGTTCCCATCCGGCTACCGAACCACGTACACGATCGAGTCGCTGGACGGGCTCTGCCAGATCCGCGTCGGCCGGAATTCGTTTTCATTCCACAGACTCCCTCCCTATTCCACCTGGGCCGACCTCGAGGCCGGCGCGCGCGCGACCTGGACGGAGTTCGTACGCCACTACGCGCCTGAGCTCATCAACGGGGTCTCGCTCCGGTACGTGAACCACATTCAGCTGCCCGGGGGGAAGCTGGCCGACTATTTCAGGCTGCTCCCCCAGGTTCCCAAGGCGATCGACACCGGATCCGACGATTTTCTGATGAGGATCGTGCTGCGGGATCCGGCGGTTCCCGCGGTGGCAGAAGTGACGCAGCTGCTCATGCCCGGCCGGGAAAACCTCTCCCCGGTCATCGTGTTCGACATCGATGTCTCCATCGCGGGGGGAGAGTACGCCGATCCGGACGGGGCGGAGCTGTGGGACGCGGTCGCGCGGCTCCGGGAGTACAAGAACAGGCTGTTCTTCTCGAGCATCACGCCAGAGGCGAGGGAACTGTTCAGATGACGGGAACGCTGCGGCCGTACGGTACGTTGTTCAGGGAAACGACTCCTGGAGTGAGCGCGGCAGCCAGCACGCTGGCGAGTTCCCTGGGGCGCACCTTCTGGCACCTGCGGAACACCGAGACGTTCTGGCGCGACGACCTGACGGCGGAATTCCGGAGGCTGGCCGCTGAGTGGAAGCGCGACACGGCGGACGAATCCTCTGTCGCCAGAATGGCGATGCACCCCGCGTATCAGCGGATCATCGGCATGGGCCCGGCTGCTCTGCCATTGATCCTGGCCGAACTCGAAGAAGAGTACGATCAATGGTTCTGGGCACTGAAGTCGATCACGGGAGAAGATCCCGTCCTTCCGGAGGATCGGGGCTACGTGGACCGGATGGCGCGGAGCTGGGCTAGGTGGGCGCGTCAGAACGGGATCGTGCCGAGATCCTGGCGCGGCTCTCGGTAAATCACCCCGGGCTGGGCACGTCCCACTTCAAGGCCACCAGCCCGTATGACGCCGGCTACAACTGCATGGCCCATGCGGGTGGCGAGACCAAGCGCTGGTGGGACCCGTGCGCCTATGCCGGACTGTACTGGCCCGGCGGCCCGCAGAGCGACGATCTGGAGGGGTGGTCCGCGGGATACTCGCAGCTCGGGTACCGGCGCTGCGAGAGCCCGGAGCTGGAACCCGGGATCGAGAAGATCGCCTTCTACTGCGATGAGCACGGGTCGCCCACCCATGTAGCCCGGCAGCTCGAGAGCGGGCACTGGACCAGCAAGATCGGCAAGTCCGAGGACATCGAGCACGATCTCGCGGGACTGGAAGGAAAGAAGTACGGCACGGTCGCGTTCGTGATGCAGCGGACGCGCAAGGCGCAGCACGTACTGGATCTGGAGTCCGCACCAGCCCCCGCGGTCGAGTAGCGCCGGCGATCCAGGCGCGACCGCGGCTGCTCTCCGGGGCGGTTGCGCTCTGCCGGTTCGCGTTCCTCTGCTGGCTGCCAGGACCTGCAGGCGCCGGACGCTGACGCGCGCGGGTGCCGCCGATCCGGCTGTTCCGGCCGCGGACGAGACGTGACGAAGACGGGCTCGCTCCCTCGAGGAGCGGGCCCGTTTTCGTCGTCCAGCCGCGCCGGCTACTCGCGCCGGCTACTCGCGCGGGGGGACTGCCGCCGGGGCGCCGGACGCGCCGGACTCCTCGCTCCCGTGGCCGCCGTGGCCTCCGCCGCCCGCGCTGGCGCCGCCGGGGAACCACTGGGTGCAGGTGCCCGGCTGCTGCCCGCGCGCCGGATCATACACGCACACGTTGGCCATCATCCCCGCGTCTTCGTGAAACAGGTCGTGGCAGTGGTACACGAAGGGCCCCGCCGCGATGGGCGTGAACTTGAAGCGGATGACCACCGTGTCGCCCACCCACGGCCCGGTGCCGCCGCGCTGGTGAATGCCCAGGTGCACGTTGTCCAGGTGCACCGAGTCCGGCTGCGGCACCCCGTTGATGCGCGTCACCACGAAGTCCGTCTGGTGGATGTGAAACGTGTGCAGGAAGTTGGTTTCGTTGATCAGCGTCCACTCCTGCGTGCGCCCCACCGCCACCGCCCGGTCCAGCCGCCGCGGATCGTACAGCCTGCCGTTGAGCCCCAGCCCGCCGGGTACGCGCTGGTAGCGGATGGTGAAGGTATCCACGTCCGCCTCCGTCACCAGCCGCCGGATGGAATCCACCAGGGCCGCGTTCTCCGCCGTCGTTTCCGGCGCCAGCGCCTCCGGGGCCACCGCCTTCAGGACCCCGCGGGTGGTGAGCGCGCCCAGGTCCACCGCCGGCGACCGGTTCACCTGCCCCGTGGTGGTGCTGAAGCTGCTGGCCACCGCGTCCGTGTAGAAGCGCGCATGCTGCCACTCCCCCGTTCCGCCGATGACGATGACCTCGGCCCGGCTTCCCGGCGCGATGAACACCGAGTCCATGCGCGCGGGGCGGGTCAGGTGGTTGCCGTCCAGCGCCAGCACGATGAACGGATAGTTCCGCCCCGGCCGGCCCAGCTTCAGGTTGAGCCACGTTCCCGGCGTCATGTTGCCGATGCGCCACAGCTGCTGCTCGCCGGGGGCAATGGCCAGCAGGGTGCACGCGTTTCCGTTGATGTTGAGGTACGCCGTGCCGCCATCGCGCGTGTCCTTGACGTACATCACCCGCTCCGTGGCGCCGCGGTACTGCGGGTACGACGCCAGCAGGTCGCCGATGATGAGCGCGCCGGCCAGCCCGCCCGCCACCTGCGCGGCCGTGGTGCCGTGGGGATGCGGATGGTACCACATCATCCCCTCGGACTGGTACGACGGCACGGGAAACTGGTTGCGGTTGGACTGCCCGGCCGCAATGTGCACGTTGGTGACGTTGTCGCCCATGGGCGGAAGCGGCGTCACGATCATCCCGTGGTAGTGCTGGTTGGTGCTGCGCCACGAGCTGTCGGTGGGGCTGATGGGACGCATGTTGTTGGTGACGTTCACGTTCAGCGCCCGCGTGGGGCTCATGCGCAGCACGGGCGCCACGTACTGCCCGTTGTACACGTTGCGCGTGTAGGTGCTGTCGCCGATGCGGAAGCGGGCGGGCGCCATCACCAGGTCCGTGACCAGGTTGCCGTCCACGGGGCGGACTTCGCCCGGCGCGGTGTAGGGCGCGCACCGCGGCGAGTCCAGCTGGGCGGCGGACAGGCGGCGCCCGCGCGGAGCGGACACGATTTCCAGCTGCGCCGCGAGCGGTTCGGCGATCGCCGTCACCAGGGTGAGGAGGAGGCCGGCGGGAGCAATCAAGCTGCGTATCATGGGTGGACCGATGATGAGGGGGAACGCGTCCGCGCCGGAAGGCGGACCGGGGAGGAGCCGCAGGCAGGAAGGAGGGGAGCCGGCCCGGGCCGCTCCTGAATGCGCCAGGAAAAGAACGACAAAACACGTCGCGCGGTGCCCGTCCTCATCTCCCATCCCGCCTGCACGGTGGCGGAATCAGAGCTTGCCATCGCCATGCCATCGACCATCCGGTTCCGCCGCCGGTGATCCGCGCGGCGATGTGGAGAGAAACCGCGGTGCGTCCCGCGGATCGCGGCATCCGCCCGAATCGAACAAGATCCTGAACGCACGTCCCGAATTCCGGGGCGTGCATTTGTTTATCCGACACGGTTTTCGGTGCCGAACGCCGCCGTCCGGCGAGTCGTCATCCCGTTACACGCAATCCTGTTGACGGCCCGCCGGGGAGGAAACTACGCGAGCGATGCGGCATTTCTGCCACAGGATGGTGTATCAGGTGGGGAGCGCGCGTCCCGCATCGACTCCGCACGAAGTGTCGCATTGAGGGGGTGCGAACCTCGATTTTCCAGTCGGGAGAACGCATTCGCCAGCGTACCGGAATCCGTCAATCTTCTGGTCTCCGCTCTGCGTTCCCCGTTCACAGCTCACCGGGCCCCCAGCCATCCGAAATCATGTCACCTCGCATCGCGACCTCCGCCCTGTTCGGCGCGCCAGAAACGGGCGGCGCATCCGCGGCCTCCCTCTCCGGGCTGCTGGGGCGGACCGTTTCGCTGGACGAGGCGCGACGCATGACGGCGGTGCAGGGCAACATCCTGTTTCCGCACGGCCGGCGGGCGGGTCGCCACCTGCTGTTCCGCTTCACGGCGGCGGAAGGCGCGCGGCGCTGGCTGGCGGCGTTTGCGCACGAGGCCGCGTCGTCCGTCCCCGCGGAACTCCGGGCGCGGGAACGCGGCGCGGCGGGGGAGCACGCCGGTCCGTTCGCCGGGGTGGCGCTTTCCGCCGCGGGATACGAGGCACTGGGGCTGGAGCCGCCGGCGGACCGTGCCTTTCGCAAGGGGATGAAGCGCGCCTGGCTGAATGACCGGCCGGAGCAGGAGTGGGAGCCCGGCTACCAGGGCGACGTGCACGCGCTGCTGGTGCTGGCGGATGACGACGGCGCCGCGCTGGACGCTATGGCGGCGCGGTGGATGGAGGGCGACGGCGTGCAGCTCGTGGCCGACGAGCGCGGCGAGGAACTGGGCGGGGACCGGGAGCACTTCGGCTTTCGCGACAACATCAGCCAGCCGCTGTTCATCGACCCGGACATAGAGGCGGCCCAGCGCGAGGCAGGCGGGGCGCGGATGTGGGATCCGGCCACCCCGCTGGGCGTGGTGCTGGCGGCGGACCCGCACGCGCCGGGCGAGTACGGCAGCTACCTGGCGTACCGCAAGCTGGAGCAGGACGTGGACGCGTTCCATGCGGGGACGCGCGCGCTGGCCGGGTCGCTGGGCGTGGACGAGGCGCTGGCGGGCGCGCTGGTGATCGGCCGGTTCGCGGACGGCACGCCGGTGACGCTGGCGGACCAGCCTGGGCTGGGGCCGGTGAACGACTTCGACTACGCGGGCGAGCGCGGCGACCGCTGCCCCTTCGCCAGCCACGTGCGCCGCTCCAACCCGCGCGGCGAGCTGGACGACCTTTCGGAGACGGAGGACCTGGTGAACCGCATCGCGCGGCGCAGCATGCCGTACGGGCGCCCGGGCGATCCCGCGGTCGGCATGCTGTTTCTCTGCTTTCAATCCGACATCGGGCGCCAGTTCGAGCTGATTCAGAACAACTGGCTCAACTATCCGCACTTTCCCCGCGTGCAGGTGGGGCCGGACCCCATCGCCGGGCAGCGCAACTCGTGGGACGCCACCCCCGGCCAGCGCTGGGACACCGCGTGGCGCCCGGAAACCGGCGGCGCCGCCTTCCGCTTTGCCGAGTGCGTGCGGTGCCGCGGCGGCGAGTACTTCTTTGCCCCCAGCCTCCCCTTCCTGCACTCGCTGGAGTCCGCATGACGCTCGCCTGGCCCGCCGCGCAAACCGTGGACGACTCCCTCCGCCCGCGCGGCAACCGCGTGGACGACTCGGACCTCCGCCGCATGGCCGCGGGCGCCGCGCCGCTGTTCGACCGCATCGGCGGCCCGTACGAGGCCGTGCCCGGCACCGAGGCGGCGGCGCGCCGCAACCTGGCCGCGTGGCGCGACACCCTGGCGCGCGGCGACGAGGCGTTCGCCCGGCGGCTGGCGTGGGACGGGCTGAGCGAAGAAAGCGTGCTCCCTGCGCTGGGCCCCGTGCGCCTGCGCGACGGCATGCCGCTCCCCGCGTGGGCGGAGGACCTGCGCCACATCCTGGAGGCGGTCGAGAGGTTCGATCCCGCCGCCGCGCCGCCCCGGGACGCGGCGGAACTCGCCGTGCCCTTCGAGGACGCGATGGCGCCGTTTGTGGCGTCCGCGGCGGAGGCGGTGCGGGCGCGCACCTCCGTCGCCGCGCTGGGCCCGGCGGCGTGGGGCGCGCTGGAGCGGGCGCTTCTGCACCGGCTCTTTACCCTGTGCGCGCACACGCTGCAGCCGGAGTTCACCGTCTTTCGCCACGGGCGCCTTTCCGCGCTGGACCGGCTGGCCCAGACCATGTCCGGCGACGTGCGGCGCGACGTGTACGACGAGTTCGTCGCCGGGCTGCGGGCGGGCGGATGGCGCCGCACCCTGCTCGACTATCCCGTGCTGGGACGGCTGATCGTCACCGTCTGGCGCCAGTGGGTGGACACGACGGCGGAGCTGGCGGACCGGCTGGCGGCGGACGCGGCTGCGCTGGCGGCGGAGTTCGGCGCGGAGGGCCGGGTGTCCACCCTGCGCGCCTCGCTTTCCGACGCGCACCGTGGCGGGCGGATGGTGGCGGTGCTCGCGTTCGACAACGGCGTGCGCGTGGTCTACAAGCCGCGCCCGGTGAGTGGCGAGCGCGTGTGGGAGGAACTCCTCCGTCGGTTTGAGGACGTGGCGCCCGGCGGCGAACTGCGCCCCGCGCACGCCGTCGATCGTGGTGGATACGGGTGGATGGAGTGCATGGACGCCCGCCCCTGCGCCACGGAGGGGGAGGCGGAGGACTACCACGAGCGGCTGGGGATCATCCTGGCGCTGACCTACGCGCTGGGGACCAACGACTGCCACTACGAGAACCTGGTTGCGGCCGGCGCCTTTCCCGTGCTGGTGGATCTGGAAACGCTGATGCACCCCGTCCATGCCTCCCCCGTGGACGGCGTGGACTTCAAGATGAGCCTGGCGGAGTCGGTGCTGCGGACCGGGCTGCTCCCCTTCTGGATGCAGTCGGATGACGGGCGCGCCTTCGACATCAGCGCGGTGGGGGCGGTGGAATCGCAGCCGGCGCGGCAGGCGTCGCCCCGGTGGAATCATCCCAACACCGACCTGATGGCGCTGGAGTTCACCGCGGTCAAGCTGGCGCCCGGGCAGAACGTGCCGCGGCTGGAGGGGCGGACGCTCACCCCCGAGGCGTACGCGGAGGCGGTCGCCCGCGGCTTTCACCGCGCGTACGAGGCGGCGCGGGTGCGGCTCCCCGCGCTGCTGGCGGAAGACGGCGAACTGGGGGAGATCCGCCGTCTGCGGCTGCGCCTCCTCCTGCGCCCGACGTTCGGGTACGCGCTGGCGCTGCAGGGCGCGACGGAGCCGGACGCGCTGCGCGACGCCGTGGTGCGCTCCATCCGCATCGACGCCATGGCCCAGCCCTTTGTGGAGGAGGAGCGGCGCCCCGCCGGCTGGCCGCTGCTCCGCGCTGAACGCGCCGCGCTGGAGCAGCAGGACTGCCCGCACTTTGTGGCGCCCGTCGGTTCATCGCTGGTGGAAACGGAGTTCGGCCCGGCGGCGGGGATCGTGGCGGCCTCGTGCCTGGATGACCTGGACGCGCGCCTGGCCCGCCTTTCCGACCGCGACCGGCGGCGGCAGGCGGGGATCGTTCTGGCCGCGCTGGACTCGCGCGGCGCGGCGGACGAGCACGCCCCGGCGGCCCCGGCGGAGGATTTTCATCCCGCGCGCCCGGCGGGGGAGGGCGGGGACGCGCTGCTGGACGGGGCCGTGCGCATCGGCGCGGAGATCATGGACGCGGCGGTGCCGGGGCCGAGCGGCGCGCCGTACTGGCTCTGCCTCCACCGGATGGCGTCGCTCGGCAAGCTGCGCGTGGAATCGGTGAATGTGGACCTGTTCGAGGGGCGCGCGGGGATCGCCCTCTTTCTGGCCGCGCTGGCGAAGGTCACGGGCGATCCCGCGCCTCGTGCCATGGTGCAGGCGCTCTTCCGCCCGCTGGAGGATGAGGCGCGGCTGCTGCTGCCCGCCCCCGCCCGCGCGGGGATGCTGCTGAACGGAATCACCGGGCTGGCCGGGCTGCTGTACGGCGCGCCCGCCGCCGCCACCCTGCTGGGCGAGCCGCTGGCCGCGCGCGGCGTAGCGGACGCGGTGCTGGAGTGGATGGGGCCGGACCGCATTCACCTGGAATCGGCGCCGGACCTGTTCGGCGGCCACGCGGGATCCATCGTCTCGCTGCTGCACGCCGCCCGCCTTCCGGGAATGGAGCGCGCGCTGGAGTACGCCGCGGCGCGGGGCGACCATCTGCTGGCCACGCGTACCGGCACCGGCCCGCGCGCCTGGGCGGGGGAGGACGGGACGATGCTTACCGGCCTTTCTCACGGCGCGGCGGGGATCGCGCTCGCCCTGCTGCGCCTGGCGGATGCGACGGGCGACGCGCGCTACCGCGACGCCGCGGTGGAGGCGATGGCGTGGGAGAACGCCCGCTTCAGCGCGGAGGCGGGCAACTGGCCGGACCTGCGCGCCGTGGACGGCGCCCCCGCCTTTGCGGACGCGTGGTGCCACGGAGGACCCGGCATCGCCGCCTCGCGGCTGGTCGCGCTCGCGCAGGGCGCGGGGGACGATGCCCTGCGCGACGTACGGGCCGGGGTGGAGGTGGCGCGCCGCGCGGAGCTGGGCGCGGTGGACCACGTGTGCTGCGGCGGAATGGGGCGCGCGCTCCTCCTGTTCGAAGCCGGCCGCGCCCTGCGTGAGGACGCGCTGCGCGATGAGGGGCGCGGGCGCGCGGCGCAGATCGTGGCGCGGGCGGACGCGCGCGGCGGCTACGGCCTGTGGCGCCGCTACGACGGATTTCTCGCCTTTCCCGGCCTGTTTCAGGGCCTTTCAGGGATCGGGCACGCGCTGCTGCGCATGGCCGCGCCGGAGCACGTCCCCTCGCTTCTTGTTCTGGAATGAATTGATGATTCGGCGCGGGGTCCGCATGCGGATCCGCGCGCCGGCTGGCTGCCCGGGCACCCCCGCCCGGTGCATGAAGGACCCGTCCGGGTTCCTTCGAGTCCCTCTTGATGTGGAGTATTTCCATGGCACACGAAGCACGCAGGCAGGTGGAGCAGGGGCTGTACGAACTCGCGGAGCGTGATCCGGAGTTCCGCGCCAAGCTGCAGTCCGATCCCAAGGGCGCGCTGTCGCAGATGTTCGGCGGCGAGCTGCCGGCCGACCTCAAGGTGCAGGTGCACCAGGAGGACGCCAACACCATCCACATCGTGCTGCCCAACCGCACGCCGGTGGCCGGTACGCAGAACTCGGTGGGCAGCGCCGCGGTCACGTACTGCAGCGGCTGCTCCGGCAGCTGGAGCACGTGCGGGTACGAGCTGACCTGCTACGGCCCCACCTGCAGCAGCAGCTGATGATGGGGACGGACATCGGGGCCCTGCCCACCGGCGCCGCGCATGTCCGCCCCCCGCGCGGGGCGGGCGCCGTCGTGGCGGACGCCCCGCGCGCCTCGCTGGCCGCGTGGGTGGGTGACGTGGCCGGCGCGGCACCCGCCGGGCTCTTTCCCGCGGGGAACGTGTCGGCGATGCGTGACGCGGTGGAGCGCGTTCCCGCATCTGCCGTGTCGCTGTTTGGATTCGAGGCGCGGCTGGACGACCCCTCCGCGGGGAGCGATGTGCTGGCCGCGGTGACGGTGGCGGACGGCGGCCGCGCGGTGCTGGCGGAACTCGCCGCGCCGGGGTGGGAGGAGGATGGATGGCGTTCCGTGCGCCGTTTCTGCCGCGCGTGGGCGGATCCCGCCTCGCCGCTGTGGACCGGCGCGGACGACCTGTGGCTGGAATGGGATGCCGCCGACCCCGCCGCGCCGCGCATCCCCAGCGTCTTCTTCGGCCCGCGGATCGACGTATCACCCGCCGACGCGCCGCCGGACCAGCGGGCGATGGATGTGCTGCGGGCCGGGTTCGCCGCGCTGATGGAGGAGGGATGGGCGCCGGCCGCCGCCGCGCGCGCCTGCGCCTGCCTGGAACTGCTGCCGCCGCACGCCCGCGTTTTTCAGGCGGGGCTGATGCTTTCGCGTCCCGGGTCGCCCGTGCGGCTGTGCGTGGGGAATCTGGGGACGGAGGAGACGGACGAGTTTCTGCGCCGCGCGGCCCCGGACGCGCCGCATAACGCCGTCCGCGCCGCGCTGGATGAATGGGCGCCGCTGGCCGTTCGCGTGAACCTGTGCATCGACGTGGATGCGCGGGTGGGCCCGCGGATCGGGCTGGAGTGCTATCCCGATCCGCCGGTCGGCCCGTTTCCGCCGGACCGGCGGCCGTGGGCGGCGTTCCTGGACGCGCTCGTCCGCGCGGGCGTGGCGGATTCCGTGCGCGCCGGCCATCTGCTGGCGCTCCCGGATTCGGTGGACCCGCGGGACGCGGCGGACGATCGATCCTCGGCCCCGCGGGGGATGGACGCGCTGCTGGCGGACCGGTATCGACGCACCCTGCTGGTGAGGCTGCATCACGTGAAGCTTTCCGTCGAACCCGGCCGCCCGCTGGCGGCAAAGGCCTACGTGGCGGTGAAGCCGGGATGGCGCACGTGCTGACCGCGGCGGGCGGGGGCGTGCGCCGCGCCCTGGCGGAAAGCCTGGCGGAGGTCGCGCGGCTGGCGGCCCCGGCGGAGGGCGCGCCTGCGTCCCTGACCCGCTCTCCGCCGCTGGGCGTGGCGGCGGACCGCTACGGCGACGTGGCGCCGCTGGGCCCCGCGCTGCTGGCGCTGCGCCGTGGCGCGCGCGCCCTGCGCGACCCCGCGCTGGCGGACGCGGCCGGGCGCGTGCGGGCGTACCTGCGCGGCAAGCGGCGCGGCGGGCTGTGGCCGTATCACACGGGGAGTCTGACGACGTCCATCGACAGTTCGCTGGTGCTGCTGGGCGTGCGCGACCGGCGCGCGGTGCAGCGGCTGGAGGCGTTCCGTGCGGACGGGGGCGGCTACGTTCCCCAGCACTGCACGCGCGGCGTGGAACGGGGAAAGATGACGGCCGGCCCGCGCGTGCTGCACTGGTGCCAGCCGGACTATTCCATCGCCTGCCTGGTCGCGCACCTGCGGGCCCGCGCCGGGGCGCAACCGTCGACGCCGGCCGCGTACTTCCACGACGGATTCGACACGCGCGCCGGGCTGTACATCGCCAATCCGTACCTGATGGACTGGTTCGCCGCCCTCGGACTTTCCGCCATCGCGGGGACGGACGAACTGCGCGGGCGGCTGGCGGCGGAGGTGCTGGCGGGGATGGCGGACGATGGCGGATTCGGGACCTTCGATCGCCTGGGCTCCACCGCCGCCGCGCTCCTGGCGCTGCACGCGCTGAACGTTCCCGCGCGCGGGCTGCGGCGCTCGCATGCGCGGCTGGCGGAGCTGTGGGCGTCGCGGGCGGATGCTCCTCCCTCGCGCCCCTTCTACTCCAGCGAACGGTTCGCGTGGAGCCGCGAGGCCCCGTGGACACTCATGGCCTCGCTGATGAATCCGGACAGCGCGGAGCGGCTGATCCGCGTGAACGGCGAGGAGCACGTGGTCACCCTGTACGAAGACGGCGACGGCGTGTGGACCTCGTCGATGACCGCGCTCGCGCTGCTGCAAGGCATCCGCCGGCGCACCGTCGCGGATGCCGGCGTGGTCCCGGCGGACGCTGATGCGAGGGGCGCATCCCCGGCCAATCACCAGAAGGCGGACGTCCCCGTGCATCCGCGCTACACGTGCGCCACGCAGGGCGCCTACATCGCCGGGCACGCGCTGCCGCCGTACATCCGCAAGCGGGAGGAGGACTACCATGTTCCGGGTTGATCGGGACGGAGGCACCCTTTCCGTCACCGTTCCGCGCAACGCGATCGACGCGGAGCTGCTGCGCCAGTCCGCCGCCTCCGTCAACGGTGGCGCGCACGCGCGCGTGGTGGAAGATGGCGCCGCGGTGGTGGTGGAAGTGACGGCGGGCGACGGTGCCGCGGCGGGCGCGGCGGCCAGCGCGCTCTTCGGGCGGGCGAACGGCTATCCGGCGTTTCCCGCGGGGACGCTGGAGGGTTTTCGCAACGCGGAGCGGCCGGTGGTTTCGTGCATCGTCCTGCTGCCGTTCAACGACCTGTTCGCGCGGCACGTGCTGCTCCCCAGCATCATCCACAGCAGCCGCGGGCACGACATCGAGATCATCGTGGTGCTGGCCGGCTTCGGCGTGGACCGTGAGCCTTTTCAGCATCTGCGGATGGCGGAATCGGAGATGGCGTGCATCAGCAAGGGCTACAACCTGGGCGTGGAGATGGCGCGCGGGGAGTACGTGGCCCTGTTCCACGACGACTGCTACGTGGCGGATCCGGAGTGGATCGGCCGCGCGCTCGCCGCGCTGGCGGACCCCGGCGTGGGCGCGGTGACGCCGGAGCTGGATTCGTGGTTCGGCCTGCCGGTGGCCAAGGGCGTTCCGCTGGTAATGCGGCGGCGCGACTGGCGGGAAGTGGGCGGATACGACGAGTACTACTTCGTGGGCGTGGAAGACATGGACCTCACCTGCGCCCTGCGCGCGCGCGGCCAGCGGGTGGAGCGCCTGGACGTGCGGTACGCGCACCTGCGGGGGATGGGCTCCAGCCTGGTCGCGCACGAGTCGCCGCACCAGCTCAAGCAGCTCTTTGGATACCAGGTGCTGCCGCGCACCGCCATCGCCGGAGTGCACCGCGACGCCATGCAGCGCCTGGTTTCGCAGCCGTTCATCCGCTTTCTGGAGGGGCAGTACCACCTCCACTTTCTGGAAAAGTTCGGCGATTTCCTGGCGGACAACGGGGTGGATGTGCCGATGCGGCGGGAGATGTATGCCCACATGCGCCACCCGCACCTGCTGACCCCCGCCGTGGCCTACGCCTCCAATCGCGAAAAGCTGCTGGATGCCTATCGCGAGATGATGAACGTGGACGAACTCGCGCGTCCTGTCTGAGGCGGCTTTCGTCCGCCGCGGCGCGCTGGGGGACGGAACGCCGTGCATCCACTTTCCGCCCGCGCCGACCTCGCCCGCCGCTCCGCCGCACAGCGCCGCGGATCGAGGACCATCGTGACGAGGCAGCGGACGCCCCGGAAAGCCAGTCTCCGTGAGAGCCCGCACTGACGCACTCACGCACCCAGCACTCACGCACTTCCCCTATGACCATCGCCGAACCGCACCCCGCCGCCGCTGCTTCCTCCGGCAACGGGATGGATGACGAGGAACTGCGCGCGGTAGCGGCCGCCGCGGCGCCGCTGTTCGAGCGGCTGGATGGCGCGTACGAGCCAGTGGGTACGGCGGATGACGTTGCGCCCGCCCGCCTGGCGGAGTGGCGCCGCGCCGTCGCGGGAGACGATCCCGAGCGGTTCCGCCGCCGCCTGGCGTGGGACGGGCTGGACGAGGCGCGCGTCCTTCCCGTGCTCGGCTCCGTGCGGCTGCGGGACGGTGTGCCGCTCCCCGCCTGGGCGGACGATCTGCGCGTGATGCTCGCCGCGGGGGACGCGGACACCGCCCCCGCCTTTGTGGACGCGGACGCGCCGATCGCGTTCCAGGACGCGCTGGCCCCGTTCGTCACGGCGGCGTCTGCAAAGGTGCAGGAGCGGGTGGACTTCGGCGGGTTCACGTCGGAAGCGCGGGGCCGGGTGGAGCGCGCGCTGCTGCAGCGCCTGTTCACCGTCGCGGGACCGGTGCTGCTGCAGGAGTTCAACATCTTCCGCCACCCGCGGCTTTCCGCGCTGGACCGCCTGTTCCAGGTGGCCACGGGCCGCATCGGGCGCGAAGTGTACGCCGCGTTCGTGGCGGAACTGCGCGCGGGCGGATGGCGCGCGCTGCTCGTCCGTCATCCCGTCCTCGCCCGGCTGATGTCCGTTGTGTGGCGGCACTGGATCGACGCCACGGTGGAGATGGTGGAGCGGCTTCGCGCGGACGCCCCCGCGCTGGAGACCGCGTTCGGCGCGCGCGGGGCGGTGACGGGCGTGCACACCGGGCTTTCCGACGCGCACCGGGGCGGCCGGTCGGTGTCCATCCTGACCTTCTCGTCCGGCGCGCGGGTCGTCTACAAGCCGCGCGATGTGGCGGGCGAGCGGGTGTGGGCGGAACTGCTGGCCGCCTTTCAGGACGCGGCTCCCGCGGGCGGGCTGCGGCCGGCGCAGGTCATCGACCGTGGCGGATACGGATGGATGGAGTGCGTGGAATCCGCCACCTGCGACACACAGGCGGAGGCGGATGCCTATCACGAGCGGCTGGGAATTCTGCTGGCGCTGACGTACGCGCTGGGCACCAACGACTGCCATTACGAGAACCTGGTCGCGTCCGGCGCGCATCCCGTGCTGGTGGATCTGGAAACGCTGCTGCATCCCGTGGTGGACCCGCGGCTCCCCGGCGCGCCCAGCCGCGTGCGCCTGGACGAGTCGGTGCTGCGGACGGGGTTTCTGCCCTACTGGATGGGGACGGAGGCCGGGCTCGCCTTTGACGTCAGCGGGCTGGGCGCGGTGGATGCGCAGCCTTCGCGGCGCCCGGTGCCGGAATGGCGGCGGCCCAACACGGACCTGATGGAACTGGCGCTGGAGCACCGGGAGCGCGAGCCGGGGCCCAATGCGCCCACGCTGCGCGGCCAGCCGCTGCTGCCCGAGCACTTTCAGGACGCCATCTCGCGGGGATTCCGCGCCGGCTACCACGCCGCCGCCGAGCGCCTTCCCGCGCTGCTGCCGCGCCTGGAGCCGCTGCGCGTGCGGATGGTCATCCGCCCCACCTACGCCTACTACCTGGCCATGCAGGCCGCCGCCACCCCCGACGCGCTGCGGGACGGCGTGCTGCGTTCGATCCGCCTGGACGGCTTGGTGGGGGACTACCTGGCGTTCGATGCGCCGCCCGCCAACTGGCCCGCGCTGGCGGCGGAGCGCATTGCGCTGGAAGTGCAGGACGCGCCGCACTTTACCGCCGCCGCAACGGACGCGGCGCTGGAAACGGAGCTGGGGCCGCTGGATGGCGTGATCCTCCGCCCCGCGCTGGACGACGTGCGCGCGCGGCTTGCCCGCATGGGCGCGGACGACCTGGGTGTGCAGGTGGGGACGGTGCTCGCCTCGCTGGATACGCGCACGGAGATGGAGTCGCACGCCCCGTCCACCGCGCCGGCGAGCGGGTCCGTCGCCGTCCCGCCGCTGTCGGGAGATGAACTGCTCGCGCAGGCGCTGGAGATCGGGGCGGCGCTGCGGCGCGCCGCCATCCGCGGGGTGGACGGCACGCCGTACTGGCTGTCGCTGCGGCGTAACGCGGCGCTGGGCAAGTTCCGCATCGAGGTCAGCGGGCCGGACCTGTTCGAGGGACGGGCGGGGATCGCGCTCTTTTTCGCCGCGCTCGCCCGCGCCACGGGGGACGCGGAGGCGCGGAGCACGGCGACCGAACTGCTGCACGCGCTGGCGGCGGAGGTGGACGCGGTGGCCGCCGCGCCGGACCGTCTGGGCGTGCCCCAGCACGGGCTGGCGGGGATGGCCGGGCTGGCGTACGCGCTCCCCCGCGCGGCGGGGCTGCTGAACGCGCCGGCGCTCGCCCACGCGCCGGTGGAACGGCTGCTGGACGTGCTGGAGCCCGCGTCGCTGCTGGATTCGCGGTCGTTCGACCTGATTGGCGGGGGCGCGGGGACGCTGCTCTCGCTGCTGGGCGCGGGGGACCGGGCGCTGCCCTTTGCCGCCGCGTGCGGTGACGCGCTGCTGGAGGGGCGCGTGCGGATGGCGGACGGCCGGCGCGCCTGGCCCACGCTGGAAAACCGCGTGCTGACCGGCCTGGCGCACGGCACCGCGGGGATCGCGCTGGCCCTCGCACGGCTGGGGCGCGCGACGGGTCACGCGCGCTTTACCGCCGCCGCCGTGGAGGCCGCCGCGTACGAGGACGCGCTGTACGATGACGGGGCGGGGAACTGGCCGGACCTGCGCTGGGACCCGCACACCTTTGCGGACGGCTGGTGCCACGGCGGGCCGGGGATCGCGCTGGCGCGGCTGGACCCGCCGGACGACGCGGCCGCCGCCCCGCGCTGGCGTACGGACGCGGCGCGCGGACTTCGGGTGGCGGCCGGCGCGCCCTTGGGCCGGCTGGATCACCTGTGCTGCGGCAACCTGGGCCGCGCGCTCTGCCTGGTGGAAGGGGGCCGCCGCCTGGGGCTGGACGGCGCCGTCGCGGCGGGCGAGGCGCTGGCCGCGGCGGTCGTGGCGCGCGCGCGGCGCGAGGGCGGCTACGGCCTGTGGCGCCGCTACGACGGATTCCTCGCCTTTCCCGGCCTGTTTCAGGGCCTCGCCGGCGTCGGCTACGCGTTCCTGCGCATCGCCGCGCCGGGCGACGTGCCGAACGTGCTCACGCTGGAGTAGCGTCGCGCTCCATCCGGAATCCGCCAGCGGACGGGCGAGCGCCTCGTCGCGGCGCGAGTCCCGGCCGTCTGCGGAGGATGGCGGCGCGTGCATCCGCCCATCCGCACGAAACTGCTCGTCCGCTGGCGGATGATGCGCGTCCACCAATCCACCCTCCTTCGAGTTCGTCGGAATGAACATTCTGGGCATCAACGCCGCCTTTCACGACTCGTCCGCGTGCCTGCTGATCGACGGAAAGGTGGTCGCGGCGGCGGAGGAGGAGCGGTTCACCCGCATCAAGCATCACAAGCGGCCGCGTCCTTTTCAGTCACACGCGCTGCCGTTCCGCGCCATGCACTACTGCCTGGGCGCGGGCGGCCTCACGCTGGGCGACGTGGATCACGTGGCGTACGCGTTCGATCCTTTTCCGCTCGTGCAGCGGGCGGGAAATGCGCCGGTGCTGCGCCTTCCGCAGACGGAGAGCGAGGCGGGGCAAGGGCGCGGCTTCGATCCGTGGACCAGCGTGTTTCTGGCGGGAATCACCGGTGCGCCGCTGCTGCTGGCGGAGGATCTGCCGTGGGAGCTGCAGGACCGGCTCTCCGGCCCGCCGCCGCCGTTCCGCTTCGTGCCGCATCACGTGGCCCACGCGGCCAGCGCCTATCATCCTTCTCCGTATGAGGATGCGGCCGTGCTCACGCTGGACGGCTACGGCGGCGACGCCACCACCACCTACTGGCACGGCACGGGCGCGGAGCTGCGGCCGCTGGGCGGCGTGGACCTGCCGCATTCGCTGGGGCTGATGTACGAGAACGTGACCGCATTCCTGGGCTATCAGCGGTCTTCGGACGAGTACAAGGTGATGTCGATGGCGGCATCCGGACGTCCGGTGTACCTGGACGCCTTTCGCGAGGCGATCCGCCTGGACGGGAACGGCTGCTACCGCACCGATCTGCGCGCGTTGGAAGGCCGGCTGGGCGCCCCGCGGCGCCGGGGCGAACCGCTGGAGCAGCGGCACTTTGACGTGGCCGCCTCGCTTCAGGAGGCGCTGGAAGAGGCCGTCCTGCAGCTGGCGGCGTGGCTGCACGCGGCCACCGGGGCGGATGCGCTCTGCGCGGCGGGCGGGGTGGCGCTCAACTGCAAGCTCAACGGGCGCCTGCGTGTGGATGGGCCGTTCCGGCGGATGTGGGTGCAGCCCGCCGCGGGCGACGCGGGCACGGCGCTGGGGGCCGCGCTGCACCTGCACGCGGAACTCGGCGGCGGGCGCGCGTGGCGGATGGACCACGCGTATCTCGGCCCCGGCGCGTCGGATGGGGAGATCGAGACGGTGCTGCGCCGCGCGGGCGTGGCGTACCGGCGCATGGACGACGTGGCGGGCGAAACGGCCGCGGTGCTCGCGGATGAAAAGCTGATCGGGTGGTTCCAGGGACGGATGGAATTCGGGCCGCGGGCACTGGGGGCGCGCTCCATCCTGGCCTCGCCCCGCCACGCCGGCACGCGCGACCGGCTGAACGCGGTCAAGTCGCGCGAGGCGTATCAGCCCGTGGCGCCCATGGTGCCGCTGGAGTCGGCTTCGGAGTGGTTCGTGGAGGGGGATGACTCGCCCTACATGCTCTTCGTGGGCCGCGTGCGCGAGGACCGGCAGCACCAGATTCCCGCCGTGCGCCACGGAGACGGCACCGCGCGCGTGCAGACGGTGCGGCGGGAGATCAACCCGCGGCTGCACGGACTTCTGCGCGCGTTCGAGGCGCGAACCGGTGTGCCTGTACTGGCGAACACCTCGTTCAACCTGCGCGAGGAACCCGTCGTCTGCACGCCGTCGGACGCGCTGCGCACCTATTTTACGTCGCCGCTGGATGCGCTGGTGCTCGGCTCGTTTCTGCTGGAGAAGCCCGCACCGACCGTGCAGTCGTGATCGCCCGTTCGCTGGCGGATTCCGCGCGATCGGTGAGGCCCGGCACCGGCGTCCGATCATCCCTTCGCGCCACCCGCGCGACCGATCATCCCGCCGCCCGCGTCCGGCAGAATGGCGTCCGGGATGATGGTCATCGCAGGGCGGATGCGGAGTGGATCATCCCCATCTTCGCCGGTGGCGCGGAGGCACGTGTTTCCGTCGCGCCGCGGTCGGTCAACGCGCGGCGCACCGGGGAGGCGCGATGATGGAGATGGCTTCCGCGGCGGCGCTGATGCGCGATCTGCGGCGCGGTGTGCGCGCGCCCGTGCAGGTGCGTCGCGCGGATCGCGAGCGCTATGCCACGGACTTTGGCGGGCTGCACGCGTGCACGCCGCGCATCGTGGTGCATGCCGCGGATGAGGCGGAAGTGTCGCTCGTGCTGCGGCTTGCGCGCGCGGCGGACATCCCGGTGGCGGTGCGCGGGTCCGGGCACTCGTTCGCCGGAAACGCGCTCTCGCCCGGAATTCTGCTCTGCACCACCGGCGGCGCGCCCCGCTGGTCGCTGCGCGGCGACGGCGTGGTGCAGGTGGACGCGGGCGCGCGCTGGGGCGACTGGATTCCCGCGCTGCACGCGCGCGGCCGCACCCTTCCGGCGCTTTCCGGACTGGCCTCGGCCACCGCGGGCGGCACCATCGCCACGGGCGGCTTCGGCTCCGGCTCGCCGCGCGCTGGCGCCGTAACCGACCACGTCCGCCGCCTGCGCCTGGTTACGCCGGACGGCGCCGCGCGCTGGTGCTCGCCGGACGAGAGTGCGGAACTGTTCCGGTTCGTGTGCGCGGGGCAGGGAAGGCTGGGCGTGGTGACAACCGCCGAGTTCAGCACGGTGACGCGCCCGTCCATCTACCGCCTGCGCGTTCAGCCGCTGCGCGAGGCGGAGGAACTGCGGAACGTGGCCGCGTGGCTCGCCTCGCGCGGTGATGACGTGCCCGAATTTTTCTTCGCCGAAGTCGGCTCGGCGGGCGGACGGGCCGCGTTCGGCACGCCGGTGCAGACGCAGGCGGGAAGCGTACTTCCCGCGGCCACGCTTCCGTCGTCGGGGGAGATGGCGATCCTGCCGCCGGACGCGCTCGCCGACTTCCGCCCGCCGCGCGAGCCGGTGGGCGTAATGTCCGCGCTGCGCCACGTGTGGTGCGACTACTGCCTTCCGCTCGCCACCGCCGACGCCTTTCTGGCCGAAGTGGCGGATGGCGTGCGCTCGGGATCGCTGGCCGCCGGGCTGGCGCGCATCTACCTGCTCTACCTGGGCGCGCCGGGCGCCGCGGTGGCCGCGTACGATCCGCGCGGCGGCGCGGAGCCCGGCCCGCGCATCGGCGTTGGCGTGTACCATACGCTCCCCGCATCCGATCCCGCCGCCGTGGAGCACGCGCGGTGGCTGCACCGCGGGCTGCTGGAACGGTGCATTGCCCTCGGCGGGCGGCCGTATCTGGCGGGCGCGCACGAGATTGATCCCGCGCTGGAGTCGCGCATCTACGGCCACGATGCCCGGCGCCTGGCCCAACTCCGCGCCGCGCTGGACCCCGACGGCCTCTTCGGCCCATCGCTGTGATCGATGGTGTCTCGCCCGGGATCACCTCGATCCTCGGGGTTCCTCGCCCGGCCTCCCGGTGCAAACAGGCGCGTGGGATGACGGGAACGGTGTTTGGATGCGCTTCGAGACGATGTGGCGCATGCTGAGGGACCCCTCACCCCCCAGCCCCCTCTCCCGCAAGCGGGAGAGGGGGAGCCGTTCGGTGCGGGGGTAGGTTCGTCTCGTGTCCGCCGTTCCGATGCGGTTGAAGCCCCGAACCGGACGCGGCAGCGGCCGGTGTCGGGGCTTTGCGCTGTTTGAGAGCGTGTCCCGCAAACCTCTAATACGGGGCAGAGCGGGGCGACGACCGGCGTCAGTGCCGGAGCCAGGGGTGGGACGGGGTGGA
>NZ_JACHIA010000029.1 GCF_014202995.1 Longimicrobium terrae | reverse complement strand
CTTACCCGCCGCCCCCCCCCCCGGGGGCCCGCGCTGGCGCGCTCCCCCCCCCCGTCCGGCGTGTCGGGCGGGGCCGCAACATAACGCACCACCCCGGGGGGGGGGCGGGATCTCCTGACCCCGCCCGCCGCCCGTTTTTTGCGCTCGGGGAACTGGACCGCGGCGGCGCCGCGCGGCTATGTTGCCCGTCATCCTTGAACAACGATTCACCGCGGGCGAGGCGAGCGATGGGGAGTATCGGCACGGAGGTGCTGATCGTGATTCTGCTGCTGGTGGCCAACGGCGTGTTTTCCATGTCGGAAATCGCCGTGGTTTCCGCGCGCAAGACGCGGCTGCAGCAGCGCGCCGAGCAGGGCGACGCCGCGGCCGCGCGCGCGCTGCAGCTGGCGGAATCGCCGGAGCGCTTTCTGGCGACGGTGCAGGTGGGAATCACGCTGGTGGGCACGCTGGCCGGGGCGTTCGGCGGCGCGCGCATCGCCGAGCCGCTGGCGGAGTCGTTCAAGCACACGCCGTGGCTGGCGCCGTACGCCAACGCGGTCGCCATCACGCTCGTGGTGCTGGGCATCACCTACCTGTCGCTCATCATCGGCGAGCTGGTGCCCAAGCAGATCGGCCTGCACAACCCGGAGCGCATCGCCGCCCTGGTCGCCGGCCCCATGCACCTGCTGTCGCGCTTCGCCTCGCCGCTGGTGTGGGTGCTCACCAGCAGCACGGGGCTGGTGCTGCGCGCGTTCCGCCTGCAGAAGAACACCGATCCGCCCGTCACGGAAGCGGAAATCAGCGTGCTGCTTGAGCAGGGCACGCAGGCGGGGGTGTTCGAGGAGGAGGAGCAGGAACTGGTCGAACGCGTCTTCTGGCTGGGCGACCAGCGCGTGGTGAGCCTGATGACGCCGCGGCACCGCGTGGCCTGGCTGGACGTGAACGATCCGCCGGACGAGAACCGCGCGCAGATGGTGGCCAACCGGCTTTCGCGCTACCTGCTGTGCGACGGCGCCATCGACCGCATTCTGGGCGTGGTGGCCACCAAGGACCTGTGGGCGGCGGAGCTTTCCGGCACGCGGGTGGAGGACCTGCGCCCGTTCGTGAAGCCGCCCCTCGTCGTCCCGGAGAGCACGCGCGCGCTGGACCTGCTGGAGCGCTTTCGCGAAAGCCCGGTGCACATGGCCATCGTGGTGAACGAGTACGGCGGCACCGAGGGGATCGTGACGCTGAACGATCTGCTGGAGGAGATCGCGGGGGAAATGGCCAGCTTCGGCGGGCCGCCCGCCGCGCCCCCCATCGTCAAGCGCGAAGACGGCTCGCTGCTGATCGACGCGTCGCTGCCCATGGAGGAGTTCCGCGAGGCGCTGGACCTGCCGGAGCGCCGCGAGGAATACCGCGAGTACCGCACGGTGGGCGGGTTCGTGTTCGCCAGGATGGGGCGCGTGCCGCGGCCGGGGCAGCACTTCTACGCCGAAGGGTACCGCGTGGAGGTGGTGGACATGGACGGCAACCGCGTGGACAAGGTGATGGTGCAGCGGATGGACCGCCCGGAGGATGCGATGCCGCGGGAGGATTCGGCGTAGGGGAAGTGCGTAGGGGAAGTGCGTGAGTGCGGGGTGCGTTAGTGCGTTAGTGCGGGAAGCGCACCGGGAGGGGAGAACGGCGGTTTGTCTGCTCCGGATGGATTGGCGCGGCGGCGGGCAGCCCTCTCCCCCCGGCCCCCTCTCCCGCAAGCGGGAGAGGGGGAGACCTAACCTCGGCGGCGGACGGCGGTGCGGCTCGGCAGCCTTCGTCCGGCGGTTGAAACCGCGCCTCGAAAAACACGAAGTCCGCCTGCGCGGACTGCGGCGGCGGACCCCGAATGGTGTCCCCAATGCAGTTGAAGCCCCGAACGGCGCGCGAATAGCGCCGTGTCGGGGCTTTCCGCTGTTCGAGCGGCGGATTCATTCGCTCTCGAGGGCGTGGGCGCGCGATGATCCTGGCTTTCCGCGCCGAGGCTGCCGCCCACCCCAACCCTCCCCCAGTCTGTTTTGGGGGAGGGTGGGCCGGTGGTGCCGGCCCGGGTGGGGGCCGCCCTGGACTACGCCTCCCGCACCCCAACCATCCTCCGCGTGGTAGTGGGCCCGGGTGGGAGCCGCCCTGAACTCCGCTTCCGCCCTCAATCCATCCGCACCACCACGCCCTCGTCCCCGCGCAGGTCGATCCGCCCATCTACCGCCTCGTCCCCGCGGTCCAGCGCGGTGGAAAGGAGCACGCGTCCCGCCCCGGCGACCTCGATGGACGTAGGCGTCTCGCCCAGGTTGAGGACGACGAGCAGCCGGTCGCCGCCGTGCGTGCGCGTGTAGGCCAGCACGTCGCCCGCGGCGGGCACGGCGGCCCAGTCGCCCAGCGCCAGGGCCGGCTCGGCGCGGCGCAACGCGAGCAGTCTGCGGTGAAGCGCCAGCATGGAGCGCGGGTCATCCGCCTGCGCGGCCACGTTCACGTCGCGCCAGTCCTCCGGCAGTGGCAGCCACGGCTCCTGCGCACTGAACCCCGCGTTCGCCTCCGCGGACCACTGCATGGGCGTGCGCACGGGATCGCGCCCCAGCCCGCGCCCGGGCAGGTTCAGCTCCCACGGATCTCGCACGCGGTCCGGCGGGATCGGCACGTTGCGCATCCCGATCTCGTCCCCGTAGTAGACGGTCGGCGTGCCGCGCAGCGTCAGCAGCAGCATGGCCGCCACGCGCGCCTGCGCGGGACCGACGCGGCTGGCCACGCGCGCGCGGTCGTGGTTGCCCAGCACCCAGTTGGGCCACGCGCCGGCCGGCAGCAGCGACTCGTACCGCGTCACCGCCGCCTCCAGCGCGCGCGCGTTCCAAGGCAGCTTGATCAGCTGGAAGTTGTACGGAAAGTGGACACCGCGCCCGCCCTGGCCGTAGTAGGCCATCACGCGCTCCACCTCGTTGTAGATCTCTCCGATCAGCACGCGCCCGCCGCCGTACCCATCCACCACCTCGCGCATCCGCGCAATCACCTCGTGCACGCCGGGCTGGTCGCTGGAGCGCTCGCGCAGCAGGCGGTCGTACGGATCGTCGCGCCCCTCCACGTAGGCGGGATTCGGCGGATTGTCGCGCATCGCCTCGTCCTTGACCACCGCCTGCACCGCATCCACCCGCACGCCGTCCGCGCCGCGCTCCAGCCAGAAGCGCAGCACGTCCATCATCGCCTCCACTACTTCCGGATTGCGCCAGTTGAGGTCCGGCTGCTCGCGCAGAAAGGTGTGCAGGTAGTACTGCCGGGTGTGCGCGTCCCACTCCCACGCGCTGCCGCCGAACGCGCTCACCCAGTTGTTGGGCGGGCCGCCGTCCGGCGCCGCGTCGCGCCACACGTACCAGTCGCGCCGCTCCGCGTCCCGCGACAGGCGCGACGCGAGGAACCACGGATGGCGGTGCGAGGTGTGGTTGGGGATGTAGTCCACGATGACGCGGATGCCGCGCGCGTGCGCCTCGCGGACGATGTCGTCAAAGTCCACGATGCCGCCGTACACGCGGTCCACCGCCTTGTGGTCCGTCACGTCATACCCGAAATCCGCCATCGGCGATGGATAGAACGGGCTGATCCACACGGCGTCCACCCCCAGCCACGCAAGGTGGTCCAGCCGGCGGACGATCCCCGGCAGGTCGCCGATTCCGTCCCCGTTGGTGTCCTGATAGGAACGCGGATAGATCTGGTAGATCACCCCGCGCCGCCACCACGGCGCCTCGCCGCCGCCCGTTCCCCCGATCGCCGCGTCCGTCATCCTGAATCGCCGATGGTCCTCAATTGCGGCAGCACCCGCTCGCCGAATACGTCGATGAACCGCTCCTGCTCGTCACGGTGGACGCAGTGCAGGTTGATCTCCTCGAATCCCATCTGCACGTCTTCCGCCAGCCACTCCAGGTGCTGCTCCGGATCGGCGCTGATCCTCATCTTTGCCGCCACGTCCTCCGGCCGCATGATCTCCGCGAGCGCCTCGAAGTGCGCCGGCGTGCGCACCTCGCCCAGAACCGCCGTGGGGAGCATCAGGGTGCGCCACTGGTCCCACGCGCCGTGCAGCGCCTCCGCCTTGGTCTTCGCGAACGAGAGCTGGGCCTGCAGGTAGATGGGCTTCCCTTCCCCGCCACCGCGGCGGAACGCGTCGATCATGGCCTGCAGGTCCTTGCGGGCGCGGACGGTGGTGATCATTCCGTCCGCCCACCCGCCGATCCACTCCGCCGTCGCGGGGGAAAGCGCGGCGCCCACGATCTTGGGCGGCTCCTTGGGAAGGGAGTACAGCCGCGCCTCCTCCACCGTGATCAGCCCGCGGTGGGTGACGGTTTCGCCTGCCCAGAGCGCGCGGATGATCTCGCACGCTTCCTTGAGCCGCGCGTTGCGCTCCGCCTTGACCGGCCAGCGCTCGCCGACGATCCCCTCGTTCAGCAGTTCGCCGCTGCCGGGGGCGATCCAGAAGCGGCCGGGATACATCTCCGCCAGCGTGGCCGCCGCCTGCGCGATGATGGCGGGGTTGTAGCGCCAGCCGCCCGGGACGGTCACGGCGCCAAAGGGAAGCTTCGTCGCCTGCAGCGCGGCGCCCAGCCAGCTCCACGCGAAGCCGCTGTGCCCCTGCGTTTCCGTCCACGGGTGAAAGTGGTCGGAGCACATGGCAGACTGGAAGCCCGCCTGGTCCGCGCGGACGACGAGGTCCAGCAGGCGGCTGGGCGCGTACTGCTCGTGGCTGGCGTGATAGCCGATCCGCGTCACCGCGTGCCGCCCTTTCCGGTCACCGCCAGGATCTCGCCGGAGATGTAGCGCGCGTCCGCGGAGGCCAGGAACACGTACGAGGTGGCGAGCTCAATGGGCTGCGCGGGGCGCTTCCACATGGTGTCCTCGCCGAAGGTGGCGACCTTTTCCGGGCTCATGGTCGCGGGGATGAGCGGCGTCCACACCGGGCCGGGCGCCACGGCGTTCACGCGGATCCCTTTCTCCGACACCACCTGCGCGAGGGTGAGGGTGAAGTTGTGGATGGCGCCCTTGGTGGCCGAGTAGTCGATGAGCCCCGGGTTGCCCTCCAGCGCCGTCACCGAGCCGGTGTTGATGATGCAACCGCCTTCCTTGAGGTGCTTGAGCGCGGCCTGCGCCATGTAGATGTAGCCGAAGATGTTGGTGCGGAACGTCCGGTCGATCTGCTCTTCGGTGAGTTCTTCGATCCCCTGCTGCTCCATCTGGTACGCCGCGTTGTTGACCAGAATGTCCAGCCGGCCGAACTCCTTTGCCGCCAGGTCGACGAACTCGCGGCAGGCGGACTGGCTGCGCACGTCAAAGCGGTGGACGAGGCAGCGGCGGCCGGCGGCTTCCACGTGGCGCCGGGTTTCCTGCGCGTCCACGTCTTCCTGCTCGCTCAGGTAGCCGATGGCGACGTCCGCGCCCTCCTTGGCGAACGCGATGGCCACCGCGCGCCCGATGCCGCTGTCCCCGCCGGTGATGACGGCGGCCAGGCCGGTGAGCTTGCCGCAGCCTTGGTAGCTTTCCTCGCCGTGGTCCGCCTTGCGGTGCATGGCGTCGTCGGTGCCGGGATAGGGCTGCTGCGTATCCTTTTTGGACACGGTGGGGCCGTTCATGGGATTGCGGTCCAGCATGCTGAAAACTCCCGCTCGGGGCGATGGCTGATCGGTTCGGAGCGCGGGCGGTTTGCAGGGAGCATACCGGATGCGGCACAGGTCGCGGCGCGCGAACGGGTTAGGGGCGCGGGCGGGTTAGCAGGCGGATGACGGCGGAGATCGAGGTGGTCCGCAGAGATCGGCGCGGCGCCGGGCTGTGAGGCCCCTCCCCCGACCCCTCCCCGTGCAAACTGCGCACGGAGAGGGGAGAACTGCGGATCTGATTGCTCCGGATGGTTCGGCGCGGTTGGAGAGGCCCCCTCTCCCCAGCCCTCTCCCCCGCGCCGCGGGAAAAAGGGAGACCTCAGCGCGAGAGCGACGGCGGTGCGGGCCGGCGGGCCTCGTCCGGCGGTTGAAACCGCGCCTCGAAAGACACGAAGTCCGCCTCCGCGGACTGGGGGCGCAATCTCGGCGCGGGTTCCGATGCACTTGAAGCCCCGAACCGGACGCGCCAGCGGCCGGTGTCGGGGCTTTCCGCTGTCCGAGCGGCGGATTCATTCGCTCATCGGAATCCGCTCACGCGCCAATTTCCGCCTCTCGCGCCGAACCATCCGCCCGTCCCAACTCTCCCCGGTCTTGATCGGCGGAGGATGAGCCGGTCGTGCCGGCCCGGATGGGGGCCGCCCCGGCCTTCGCGCCACGAAAAAAGCCCCGCTCGCGCGAGGCTTTCAGCCCTTCTCCATTCCTGTCGTAAGCGACTCCCGCTCCTCAGCCGCCGTGCGGCTCCCGCTCGTTCACACGCAGCACGCCGGACGGGCGAACGGGGCGCGTAGGCAGAAACCAGAGCAGCGCGCAGGTAGCGTACACCTCGCGCCCGAACCCCGCGAGCGGCGCACCCACCAGCAGCAGCACGTACATCGCCGCGGTCGCCAGATTCTTTCGGCGTGCGGAGCGCAGCGCCGCCGCCGTGGACCGGCTCTCCATCAGCCCGGTCAGGTCGCCGCGGCGCTCGCTGACGTCGGCCAGGCCGGAGACGGCCTGCGCCTCGGCCGCGTTCAGGCCCACGCGCAGCAACGCACGCCCGCTGCGCACCAGCAGGGCGACGCATCCAGCCACGGCCAGCACGGCCAGAGCAAACGAAAGCAGAGAAGTGTTCACGTCCTCAGTTTCGCGCCCCGCGCGCTCCGCCGCAACCGCTCCCGGAAGCCGCCATCCCTGGTCCGCATCAACCTCGTCCGTCCTCGCGGGATGATGATCAGGATGACGGAAAGCGGTCGGCGAAGCGCGTAATCCACTCCGTCGCGGCCTCTTCCGGCGTCAACTCGCGCCCCTGCTCCGCGGACTCCCGCCGGTACTGGTCGATGGCGCACACCTGCTCCACCATCCGGATGCGAAAGGCGTCTTCCTTCCCCAGAAACTGCACGCCGATACAGAAGGCGTCACCCTCGGCCTTGCACCACACCACGCGCGCCTCGGCGTCGAACGGCGGATCCACCTGCGTGATGCGCACGCGGATCTCCGTCCCCATAGGCAGTTCCTCGTCCGAGACAAAGGAGAGCCCGCCGAAGCTCACGTTCGTGGCGGACGGCTTCAGCCCCGCCCCGCCGCCCGTGCGCTCCACCTCCAGCGGCACGTCGGCGGTGTGGCGGATGAAGCGGCGCGGAACGACGTATCCGGCGTCCGGGCGGGTTTCGGTCATCATGGTGTGCGCATCGGGATCATTCCTTCAGGCGGGGCGGATGAGGCACCACGTGGTCATCGCCCGCAGGTTCTGCACGTTCGTTGTCCGGATCGGATCGGCCAGGGTGGCGCCCAGCGCGGACGTGCGCTCCAGCAGCCGCGCCTCATCCATCAGAAAGCGTGTGCTGCCGTCCGGAAGCCGGTAGCGCTCGCCGCCCAGCGGCCGCACCCGGTCCTCGATGCCGATCGTGGTCGCCAGCCGCGCGAAGAACAGACCGCCGGGACGCAGAACGCGCCACATCTCGTTCACCATGGCGTCGAAGTGCGCCTGGTCGCGCGCAAAGTGCAGCACGGCGCTGCTCAGCACGGCATCCATGGACGCATCCGCGTACGGCAGCGACTCCACTTCCGCCTGCTGCACGCGCTCCGGCGGCAGATGCGGCGCAAGGTCGGCCATCAACTGGCGCACGCGCAGCACGGAACCCTCGTCGCGGTCGACGGCGAACACCTCGAACCGGTTGCGGAGAAACCACACCAGGTTGCGCCCGGCGCCGCACCCCGCGTCCAGCACCGTGCGGTACGCGTCGAAGCGCCCGCGGAGAAGCTGGTCGAACAGGTAGATGTCGATCTCGCCGAACTCGTCGCGGAGATGGCCGGAATGGGATGCCGTCATCCGGCCGTCAGCGTCTGCGAGCCCGTCCAGCGCGCGCCGGGCTCCAGGTGCACCGGCGTGCCGACCGCGGCGGCTTCCACGCACAGCATCCGCCGCTCGCCGCCGGGCTCCAGGTCCGCCAGGCGCGCGGCGAGTGCGGCGCCGGGATTCCACACGACCGTGTCGGGAAAGCCGTTGGACTGGATGGTCATCCGCCGCTCGCCATCCACCATCTCCAGCGAGGGCGGCGCGTCCAGGTACACCCGGTCCACCTCGCCCGCGATCCGCAGTTCATCCGCCTCCTCCACGCGATCCCCGCCCGCCACCTTGTCGCGGATGCGCGTGCCCCGCAGTCCGCGCAGGACCGTCCGCGCGATGTCATCCACGCGTAGATAGGTGTGCAGCGCGGCGGTAAAGGAGAAAGGCGTGTCACCCGTGTTCTGCACCGTGAGCGCCACCTCCAGCGCCGCGCCGGAGACGGTGACGCGCAGTTCGGCCCGGAACGCGTGATTCCAGATGGCGCGCGTTTCCGGCGTGTCCGCCAACTCGAAGAGCGCCTGATCCGGCCGCTCGCCAGCCACAAGCCGCCACGCGCGGTCCCGCGCAAAGCCGTGCTTGGGGAGCGGGCCTTCCGCGGCGAACTGCGGAAAGATGACCGGAATGCCGCCGCGGATCGCCTTGCCGTCGCCGAAATCTGCGTTGGCGCTCAGGAACAGCGCGTCGCGGTCCGCGCCCGCGGGCGTCCACGAGGTCACGTGCGCGCCGTGCAGGTACACCTCCGCCCGCGCGCCGTCCGCCGCCTGGAGAACGATGCGCTCCCGCGCGGACTCGTGCCCGGCGGACCCCGGTGAGGGCTTGCTGCTCTGCGCTTCGCGTTCCGTCATCGATCAGCTGCAAGGGGTGCGTGGATGGACAGGTCGCACCGCAGGCGCATGGACGATGCCGGAGCGTTCGGCGGATGGGATTCGCCGGAGGCATTCCGTGCCGCGCGTGGCGGAAGAGGAGAATCAGGTGAGGTGTCATCCCGACCAGCATCGGCCGAGCCGCCGTCCAGGAGCGAATGAATTCGCCGCTGGAAAGGCACGAAGTCCGCCTGCGCGGACTGCGGCGGCGGGCTTCGGCGCGATTCGCGTGGTTGGCTTGGCGGAGAGTAGATCCTTCGGTCGCGCAACGTTCGGCGGGACGGAAAGCACGGCGCACGCTCCCTCAGGATGACATGGCTGGGCGTGGGCGTGGTAACTGACATCCCCGCAACAACATGTCATCCTGAGGAGGCGCCGGCCGCACCCTCCGCCACGCCGCGGCTTGGCGCCGACGAAGGATCTATTGTCCGCCCGGTCCAACCACGCGCCGCGCACCGATCATCGCCCAGGATCCCCATGCAGTTGAAGCCCCGAACGTCGCGCGCCAGCGCGTCGTGTCGGGGCTTTGCGCTGTTGGAGCGGCGGATTCATCCGCTCAACCGACTTCGGGCATCCGCCTGTATCCGCCATCCACACAGAACCCGCCCATCACCCCTCGAACGCCGCGGCGATGTCCGGAACGGAGTGAAACAGGTACGCCGGATTCTGTGCGCGGAGCGTATCAGCGGACGTGTATCCCCACGTGACCGCGCCGAACGCAACGCCCGCTGCCCGCGCCGCCTCCGCATCCCGCACCTCGTCGCCGATGCACAGGGCGCGCGCCGGATCCACCCCCGCGCGCGCCACCACCCGCCGGAACAGCCGCGCCTTGCCGAACAGCGACGCCCCGCACTCCCACAACCCGACACGCGCGGCAATCTCCGGCCCCAGCACGCAGGCGACGTTCTCCCGTGAGTTGGAGGTGACCACGGCCAGCGCCACGCCGCGGTCCGCCAGAATATGCAGAAGCGGAAGCACGCCGCCGAACGGCGTGATCCGCCCGATTTCCGCCGCCGCGAGCCGCCGCATGTACCGCGCAACCAGCGGCAGCTTCCACGCGGGCACGCGCAGATGCGCAACAATGCTCCGCGCGCTGAGCCCGCGGAGCATCTGCACATCCCCATCCTCGATCCGCCGGAAGCGGTACCGCTCCGCCGCCTGGTTCACCGCCCCCAGAAACCACGGAAACGAATCCGCGAGCGTTCCGTCGAAGTCGAACACCGCCAGCCGGTACGCTCCGCGCCCCACGTCCGTCATCAACCGACGCTCATCCTTTTGCAGCCCCGGGCGGACAATGCTCCAGGCCGGAAACACCGCGCGCCGACAGGTACGCTCTCCACCCCGCGCCCGTCATCGACCGACACGTTTTCAGCCGCGGGCGGACTCCGGCGGCGGCAGCGCGCGGGCCACGCCGTCCTCCACCACCACCGCCTGCCCGTGCATGGCGCGGTGGATGGCTTCCTCGCCCTCGCGCGCCATCACCGTGCGCACCGGCAGGCTCACGGTAAAGACGGAGCCTTCGCTCGGCCGCGACTCCACGTGAATCGATCCGCCCAGCAGCCCCAGCAGCTTGCGGACGATGGACAGCCCCAGCCCGGTTCCGCCGTACTCGCGCGTGGACGACTGGTCCGCCTGCCGGAAATCGTCAAAGATGCCGCGCAGGTCGTTCTGCGAGATGCCGATGCCGGTGTCCGCCACCTGCACCTCCACCCCTTCCGCCACCGTGCGCGCGCGCAGCGTCACCGAGCCCTGGTGCGTGAACTTGACCGCGTTGCTCATCAGGTTCAGCAGAATCTGCTTGAGCCGCATGCGGTCCGTCAGCAGCACGGGAAGCGTGTCGGGCACGTCCACCAGCAGGCGCAGCCCGCGGGCGTGCGCCATCGGCTCCAGCCCGTCCGCCAGCTCCTGCACCAGCCCCCCCAGCGCCAGCGGCTCCAGGTGCAGCGGCATGCGCCCCGCCTCGATCTTCGCCAGGTCCAGAATGTCGTTCACCAGCGCCAGCAGGTGCTCGCTGGCCGTCTGCACCCGCTGCAGCGCCTCGTCCTGCCGCTCGGTAAGGTCGCCGTAGATGCGCTCCCGCATCAGCGCCGTGTATCCCAGCAGCGCGTTGATGGGGGTGCGCAGCTCGTGGCTCATGCTCGCCAGAAACTCGCTCTTGTGCCGGTACGCGCGCTCCAACTCCTGCCGCTGCCACGCCAGCTGCCGGTTCTGGTCCGTCAACTCGGCGGTCGCTTCGCGGATGGACTGCTGCAGCCCCGCGTTCACCCGCGCCAGCTCGGACGCGAGGCGCGCGTTTTCTACCTCATGCGTGCGGTCGTGCAGGATGCAGACGACGGCGGCCGTCGCGTTGTCGCCGTCGCGGATGCGCGCGCAGATCAGCTCCGCGGGCAGGTCGCGCGGCGACTCGGTTTCGCGCAGCTCCACCCGGGTGACCGCGGCCGCCTCGTCCCCCGCGGTGAACTCCTCCACGGCGGCAAAGATGCGCTCCGCGTTGGATGCGGCGCGCGGGTCGGGCGCGCCGTCCGGCCGCGGCCCGAACAGCCGCTGCGCCTCGCGGTTCATCAACATGACCGCGCCGCGGTGGTCGGTGACCACGATGGGCGCGCCGGCGTGGGCCAGGACGAGGTTCAGCTGATCGCGTTCCGCGCGCGCGGTGGACTCCGCCTGCCGCGCGCGCCGCACCTGGTGGCCCAGCTGGTGGGAGGTGTTGCGCAGGTCGGTGACGTCGCGCAGCAGCGACACCGTGCCGTCGTCCGGAAAGCTGGCGCCCTGCGGCAGCGGCGCGGGCACGGCCTCAAAGCGCCGCTCCGCCCCCGTCTCCGGATCCACGAGCGTCAGTTCGCGCGGCTCGCCCTGCGCGGCGGGAGGGCGCGCCAGAAAGGAGGTGAACAGGTAGTTGTTCACCTCCGCGCGGCGCCGGTGCTCTTCCGGCGCGTCCGGCGCGGAGGAAAGCAGCGCGCGGGCACGCCCGTTCTCCAGCAGGATGCGGTTGCGGCGGTCCGTCACCAGCACGGGATCACCCAGCGACTCGCAGATGGCGCCGTACAGCCGCGATCGGCGCTCCGCGGCGTCGCGGGCCTGCTCGGCAGACTCCACCCGCCACCGCGCGTGCAGCGCCGGTCCCACGGCGGCGAGCAGGGCGACGGAGGAGGCCCGTGCCTCCGCGTCCGCGTCCGCCGCGTCCACCAGGAGGATGGCGAAGGGTGCGTCCTCCGAGCCGAGGAGGGGAAGGGCCACGCCGCGCCCCATGCCGTCCATCGCCTCCGGCATCCCCGAGGCGAGCGCGCGCGCCACGGCCTCCGCCGCGGTCCCGGCGCTCACGGCGCGCGGCGGCTGGCCGGCGGGGACCCACGCCGGGTGCTCGCGGAGCGCGGCGCCGTCGCGCATCAGCACCGTTTCCAGCCGCATCCCGGCCGGCTCCAGCGCCGCCGCGGCCGCGCCCCGCAGCGCGTCGGCAAAGCGCGGGGCGCGCAGCACGCGGTCCATTTCGCGCGCCGCATCGGGCGCGCGGCGGGGATCAACCAAGCGCCGACACCAGCGCCAGGGCCGCGATCACCACGCTCACGGCCGCCTTGGCCACGGTCGCCACCAGCCGTCCCAGAAACGCGCCCCACCCCGCCCGCAGCGCCGCGCGCCACTCCGGCCCGCGCGTCATCTCCATCACCACCGCGCCCACGAACGCGCCGATGAAGGCGCCGATCACGCTGCCGATGAGGAAGACGGGAACGCCGACGACCGCGCCCACCAGCCCGCCGAGGATGGCGCCCCACGCCGCGCGCTGGCTGCCTCCGTACATCCGCGTGTACCGGGCCCCGATGGTGAACTCCACCACCTCGCCGATGATGGCCAGGACGACGGCGGCGGCCAGCGTGGGCCAGCCGATGCGGGTGAAGTCCGTGGCCCACGCGTATCCCGCCATCCCCGCGACCTGAAGCCAGGTGCCGGGAAGGCCAAAGGGCACCAGCAGCAGCCCGGCGGCCTGGGACAGGGCCAGCAGCGCGTATTCCATCAGAAGTATTCGGAAGAAATGCCGGCCATCCCGGCGCCGCCGTTCTGCGCGCCGGGGGCGCCCCCGCCGGACAGCATGTTGAGCTTCAGCTCAAAGTCGCCGGGGTTGCTGGCGGCCGCCTTGGCCACGCCGTAATCCACCTGCCCGCTCATCACCAGGTCCATCAGGCACTGGTCAAACGTCTGCATGCCATACGTGGTGCGCCCGCCCGCGATGTGCTCCGGGATCTCCGAGGCGCGGTTTTCGTCGGCGATGCAGTCGCGGATGGTGCCGCTGACGACCATCACCTCCGCCGCCAGCACGCGTCCCTTGCCGTCCTTCTTGGGCAGCAGGCGCTGCGAGATCACGGCCTGCAGCTGCTCCGCCAGGCGCAGGCGCACCACCTTCTGCTCTTCCGGCGGAAAGGTGGCCACCAGGCGGCTGATGGTGCTGGCCGCGTCCTTGGTGTGCACGGTGCTGATGACCAGGTGCCCCGTTTCGGCGGACTTGAGCGCGATGTCGATGGATTCGCTGTCGCGCATTTCGCCGATCAGGATCACGTCCGGGTCCTGCCGCAGCGCCGCGCGGAGACCTACGCGGAAGGTGTCCGTGTCGATCCCCACTTCGCGCTGCGTGATGGAGCAGTTCACGTCACGGTGCAGAAACTCGATGGGGTTCTCCAGCGTGACGATGTGCCGCCGCATGTTGTTGTTCATGAAGCCGATCATGGCGGCCTGCGTGCTGCTCTTGCCGGAACCCGTCACCCCGGTGACCAGCACCAGGCCGCGCTCCAGCGCCGCCACGTCCTGCACCACCGGCGGCAGCCCCAGCGCGTCGAGCGTGGGGATCTCGAACGGAATCACCCGCATCACCACCATGAAGCTGCCGCGCTGGCGCAGGATGTTCACGCGAAAGCGGCCCACGCCGGGGAGTCCCCACGAGCAGTCGTAGTCCTGCAGGTCGTCCAAGGCCTGCCGGTCGCGCTCGTTGGGGATGAGCTTGAGGGCGATGGCGCGCGTCTGTTCGGGGGTAAGCCGCTGCTTGGTGAGGGGGATGAGGGATCCGTTGATGCGGGCGCGGAACACGTCGCCCGCCTTGATGTGCAGGTCGCTGGCCCCGCGCTGCACCGCCGCGGTGATGATGTTTTCCAAGCTAGTAGCCCGCCTTCTTGTCGACGGTGTTCCGCAGGGGCCCGCCCGCCGCGTACCGCCGGATGTTTTGCACGATCAGCTCCGTCTGGCGCCGCCAGAAGCGGTGCGACGCGCCCGAAACATGGGGCGTCACCAGGACGTTGGGAAGAGTCCACAGGGGCGAATCGTCCGGCAGCGGCTCGCGCGCGAACACGTCCAGCCCCGCGCCGCGCAGCCGTCCGGAGCGCAGCGCATCGATCAGCGCCCGCTCGTCCAACACCGCGCCGCGCGCCACGTTGATGACCACGGCGCCCTCCGGCAGCATCGCCAGCTCCCGCGCGCCGATCAGCCCCTCGGTTTCCGCCGTCAGCGGCACGGTGACGACGAGGAAGTCCGCGCGCGGCAGCAGTTGATCGAGCGCGTCCTCTCCATGGAAGACCTCCACCCCGTCGGGCCCGTCTCCCCCGCCGCGGCGGCTGGCGACCACGGTCATTCCCAGCGCCGAGGCCCGGTGCGCCACCGCCCGCCCGATGCCGCCCAGGCCCACGATGCCCACCGTGGCCTCGTTCAGTTCGCGGATGGGCGATTCGGCGTCGTCGAACGGGGCCTTGTCCCAGCGGCGGTCCGCCTGGGCGCGCACGGCGAAGTCCAGCCCGCGGGCAAAGTGCAGCATCATCGCCAGCACCGTATCCGCCATCGGCTCGGCGTAGACACCGGCCGCGTTGGTGAGCACGACGTCGGAGTGCGCAATTTCATCCCGCAGCGATCCGCCCACGCCCGCGGAGGCCGTGTGCGCCCACTTCAACCCCGGCGCGGCGTGCAGCACGGCGGCGGGAACACCGTATCCGAGATACACTTCCGCGTCGCGCACGGCGTCCAGCACGGCCGGGGGCAGATCGTCGCCACCGTCTCCGCGGCCGTCCGCCGGCGCGTCGGGCACCACGACCTCCCATCCGTCCGGCAGCGCCTCGCGAATTTCATCCACCGCCCAATCGGGGATGGAATACACGGGGCGTGCATCGTCGCGAAGGTGGATGACGAGTCGGCGCGGCGCGGTCATGCGGCGAAGCGGTCGGGCATCATCGTGCGATGACGGCGTGTTCGGGATTCGGGGAAGATTCAGTATACACCCGCCGGCTCCGGAACGCGAAACGGTGTCCGGGTTTCACGCGGAGGACGCGGGGGTTTCAACCGAGAGGAACGCGGGGGAACTTCAACAGCACAACAGCCTCACACAGAGCCGCAGAGACGCAGAGGAACAGCAACAGCCAGACATCACACAGAGTTAACAGAGTGAACAGTAGAAAATCCCGCCTCTGTTGACTCTGTGTGATTCACTTCTTTTTTCTCTCTCTGCGTCTCTGCGTCTCTGCGTGAGGCCCTTTCTTTTTCCACTGAAACGAGGATCGGGACCCCCGCTCGCGCGAAAGCCCCGATTCCCGCCATCCGTCGAAACAGAATCAGCCCAGGCCGAGCACGTCGCGCATGGAGTACGCGCCGGGTTCGCGGCCGGCCAGCCACTTCGCCGCGCGCAGGGCGCCTTCCGCAAAGAGCGCGCGGTCCTGGGCCACGTGCCCCAGCGTCACGCGCTCCCGCTCGCCGATGAACATCACCTCGTGCTCGCCCACGATGTCGCCGCCGCGCACGGAGTGGAACCCCACCTCGCCCACGGGGCGCTCGCCGGGGCGGCCGCTGCGCCCGTCCACCCGCACGTCCGCCAGCGCGACGGAACGGCCCGCCGCCACGGATTCGCCCAGCGCCAGCGCGGTGCCGCTCGGCGCGTCCACCTTGCGGCGGTGGTGCGCCTCCACGATCTCCACGTCGTACTCCGTCCCCAGCGCCGCCGCCGCCTTTTCCGCCAGCGCGAGAAGAACGTTGACGCCCACGCTGAAGTTGGCCGCCTGCAGCACGGGAGACCGGCGGGCCTGCTCGTCGATCCGCCGCTGGTCATCCGCCCCCAGCCCCGTCGTGCCGATGACGAGCGCCACGCCCGCCAGCGCTTCGCCGTGCATCTCCAGCAGCCGCGCCAGCAGTTCGGGGGAGGAGAAGTCGATCACGACGTCCGCCTGGCGAATCCACTCGCCCGCGGTTTCTGGCGTGGCCACCACCGGGCACCCGATGTCGCACCCCGCCTCGGGAATGCGCCCGATGCCGCCCGCCAGCGACATCCCGTCGTCCTCACCCACCAGCCGCGCCAGCGTCGTGCCCATCCGTCCGGTCGCGCCGCTCAGCACCACCCGCGTGATCTCCGCCACTCAGCGCGCTCCCAGCAGGCCCACGCCGCGCATTGCGGATTCCACTTCCGCACGGATCCCGTCACTTACGGTCACCAGCGGCAGGCGCGGCTCGCCAACATCGAAGCCCAGCATTCCCACCGCCGCCTTGACCGGAATGGGGTTGCCCTCGCGGAACAGCGCCGCGATCAGCGGCAGGTAGCGCAGCTGCAGCGCGCACGCCTCGGCCGTGTTCCCCTCCAGGAACGCCGTGGCCATCCGCGACATGTCTCGCGGCGCAATGTTGGCCAGCACGCTGATCACGCCCTTGCCGCCCAGCGACATCACGGGCACGACCTGGTCGTCGTTGCCGCTGTACAGCGCGATGCGGCCGCCCACGCGGCGCGCCACCTCGGCGATCTGCGAGATGTCGCCGCTGGCTTCCTTGATCCCCACGATCCGCTCGTCCGCCGCCATCTGCTCCACCGTTTCGGGGAGGATGTTGCACGCGGTGCGGCCGGGAACGTTGTAGACGATGACGGGCAGGTCGCCGCCCGCGTCCATCACCTTCTGGAAGTGCGCGACGATCCCTCGCTGCGGCGGCTTGTTGTACGGCGGCGGGGCGATGAGCAGCGCGTCGGCCCCGGCCTCGCGGGCGGCCGCGGCCACCTGCGCCACCTGCGCCGTGTCGCTCCCGCCGCACCCGGCCACGACGGGAATGCGGCGGTCCGCGGACCGCACCTCGTCCGCCACGGCGCGCACGGCGCTGCGCTGCTCGTCCAGCGACAGCGTGGCCGCCTCGCCGGTGCTGCCGTTGACGATCAGCGCGTCGGTGCCTTCGCGCAGGTGAAAGCGCACCAGTTCGCGCAGCACTCCCTCGTCCGGCGCGCCGTCGGCCGCCATGGGGGTCACGAGCGCCACGCCGGAGCCGGTGAACAGAATCCCGCGGTCCGCGGTCTGGGTCATCCGTCTAGATGTTGTTCAGGTCCACGATGTCGCCGGGGAGCACGTCGCCTTCCGCGTCGTCCGGGTCCAGGTCGCGTTCGGTGGTGTCGCGGAAGTCGTCCGCGGCCTCGTCGCCCACGTTGTCGTAGTACGAGCGGAACACGCCACCGCCGCACTTTTCGCACTTCATCCCGGGCTCAGGCGCTTCATCCTCAAAGAAGTAGTCCTTGCCGCAGTTTTCGCACACCAGCGTAAGCACCTGGACGGGATCGGTACCGGCCGGGTTGGGCCGCGACTCGTCGGTCGCGTTGGAAAACTGGGCCGGACCGGCGTCGGTGCCGGAATCCTGCCGTCCCTGCGGATTGGTGGGGCCGTGCTCTGACATGCTCTCTCCTCGGTGAAGTCGGGTCCGCGGGCCGGGGTGCACAGAGTATACCGGACAGGAACGGCGGCGAATAGGGAACAGTTGATCCGGCGCGGCGTCCGGTTGCGGCGCATGAAAAAAAGAGGACCGCCGCGGAATCCCGCGGCAGTCCTCTTCATCGTACGCCGATCACCCCCAGCAGCGTCAGCGGTCGTCCGTGGCAGGCGGGCCAATCACCTCAGGGTGATCGTAACTCGCCAGTTCGGCGCGCGTTTCGGCATCGAGCGACGCAAAGAAATCCGGGCTGCTCCAGATGCGCCGGCGAGCTTCATCGAGGGATGGCGCGGGCACATCATCGCTGCTCAAAAATACGGCGGGCCGGCGGAGTTTCACCCCGCTGTCCGGCTTGTGGTGGCGTGCGCGTACCTGTGGCGTTTTTTTCATGGCTTTATCTCCCGCTCACAATATACCGCTTTTCCTCCGGACCGGGCAACGACAAAGCCCAGGCGTTCATACCAGCCAATCAGCCGCGGCTCCGGGTAGCCAAGGCGAATACGTGACGCTCCCACTGCTTTCCCGTAGGCCGTTGCGATAGAAAGCGCAAGCAGCACGATCTCACCCCGGAGAGGCACGGGCGGGGGTTCGGGCCGCCGTTCGACATAGGTGAGGGTCACTGTGTGCCGTACTCCCGTTTGTCGGTGCCGCGAAGCGCGGCCCAGGATCAATCCGCACAAGTCGTCGCCAGACCAGAGCGCGACAGGGAGGATCGCCGCGCGCCGCGGCATGCATTCAATCAGCAGGGGCCAGTTCCAGGCACCTGCGTCCGCCGGGTGGCGCCTGCCCATCCACGTCCCGCTCCAAGCCTCCATGGCAGTGCGGTCGATGTCGGTGACGCGAAGGTCCGTCGTCACCACCCCCGCGCGAACGTACTGGTCCCGCACGAACGAGTATACGTCCGAGCGAATATCGGCGTGCCGCCTGCGGGCGGACGCGTACGGGGAAAGCATGGTGCGAACACTCCGGTCCTCGGAAGCATCTGGTCATGCTCTCCCGTCGGCGTCATGCGCGGCGGTGAGCCTCCACCCGGGCACCTACCCGGAAATTCACGTCACAGATTGGCATAAAATCCTCTCATGCTGACTCATGATGATGGCGCTCAGATTACCCCTGCTGCCGAGCCCAGCGTTTCTGGTGCCTTTCAGTCCGGAGCAATGGCGGTGCGCCCGATGAACTCCGCCGCGGCAGCGAGGACGGCGTCGGGCTGCTCGGCGTGCGGCGCGTGGCCGCGGCCGGGGAGCGCGACGACCTCCACCGGGCCGGAGGATGAGGCGCGGATGGCGTCCACCTGCGCCGTCGTGCCGTACTCGTCCGCATCGCCCTGGATGACGAGCACGGGGAGGCGCATCGCCGGAAGCAGATCCGCGATGGACCACGCGCGGAACTCCGGCCGCAGCCACACCTCCGTCCATCCGCCGAACGTGGCGTCCACGTCCGCGTGGTGGCGCGCCAGCTTCGCCCGCATCTCCGTCGCCCGGTACCGCTCGGGGAGAAGGGCGATGCTCGCCACCGTGCACTCCTCCACGAACACGTGCGGCGCCTCCACCACCACTGCACGGACACACGAATCCGGAAACCGCGCCGCGTGGATCAGCGCGATGGACGCTCCGTCGCTGTGGCCGAAAAGGATGGCCTCGCGCACGCCCCCCTCGCGCAGCACCGCATCCAGCACCTCCGCCTCGTCGTGCATGAAGCCGACGGGGCGCGGCGGCGGAGCGGGATCGGACCGGCCGTAGCCCGAGCGGGCGTACACCAGCGCGCCGCACCCGCACGCCTCCGCCAGCCGCGCCGGAAACCCGCGCCACGTGCTGACGGAGCCGAGTCCTTCGTGCAGAAACACGATCGTGGGCGCGTCCGCCGGCGCGGGGCCGTGCCAGGCGTACTCCAGGCGGACGCCGCCGACCGTCATCCACCCCGCGCCCGGCGTTTCCATCAACGGGATCGTCAGCGCAGGCCGACGGCGCTGAACACGCGGTTGACGACCGGGCGCGCGACGGCGTCGGCGCGGCGAGCGCCTTCGGCCAGCACCTCGTCCACGTAGCCGGGGCGGGCGACGATCTCCTCGCGGCGCGCGCGCATGGGGGCAAAGTACTCCCACATCGCCTCGAACAGGCGCTGCTTGAAGTGGCCGTATCCCATTCCGCCCGCGCGGAACTGGTCCTTCATCTCCTGCACCTGCTCCGGCGTGGCGAACAGGCGGTACAGGTCCACGATGATGGAGCCGTCCGGGTTCTTGGGGTCTTCCAGCGGCGTGGAATCGGTGACGATGGACATCACCCGCTTCCGCAACGCCTTTTCCTCCATGAAGATGTCGATGGTGTTGCCGTAGCTCTTGCTCATCTTCTGCCCGTCCAGCCCGGGGACGACCGCCACGTGCTCGCTGATGGCGGGTTCCGGGAGCTTGAGCGTCCCCGCGCCAAACGCCTCGTTGATCTTGACGGCGATGTCGCGCGTGGCCTCCAGGTGCTGCTTCTGGTCGCGGCCCACGGGAACGAGGTCCGCGTCGTACGCCAGGATGTCCGCGGCCTGCAGGATGGGATAGGTGAACAGCCCCACGTTGCTGCTGATGCCGCGCGCCGTCTTTTCCTTGTACGCCACCATGCGCTCCATCAGCCCCATCGGCGTCACCGTCGACAGCACCCACATCAGTTCCGAGTGCAGCGGCACGTCCGACTGGCGCCACAGGATGGTGCGCTCCACGTCCAGTCCGCACGCCATGAGGTCGATGGCGGCGGTGCGCACGGCCTGCCGCAGCGCGGCGGCATCCTGCAGCGAGGTCAGGGCGTGCAGGTCGGCCAGAAAGAGAAAGACCTCGCCCTTGCCCTGCAGGTCCATCAGGGGCTTGATGGCGCCGAAGTAGTTGCCGATGTGGAGCACGCCCGAAGGCTGCAGCCCGGTAAGAATGCGCATGCGATGAGCTCTGGAATCGCGAGTAATCCGGCCGATGATGACAGGCGTCACGGGAACGGTCGCCGACGGCGCGGTTGCCCGCCCGCCGCCCGCCGCCGTACCCTGTCCCGTACCGCTGAAACCTGCAGGTTCGCCGCGGTCCCAGCAAGAGAACCCGAGCCGCCACAAACGTGACAGATTTGCATTCCCACCCGCTGGATGGCCTGCGTGCCGCCCCGGACCCGCGCGATCCCCGCGCCCCCGCGCTCCTCATCCCGCACGCGGACGGCGAGCCGCTGGAGGGTCGCGCCGTGGTGCTGGGGATTCCGTACGATGGCGGGATTCCGTCGCGTCCGGGCGCCCGCTTCGGCCCGCGCGCCATCCGCGAGGCGCTGGCCGGCTTCGGCGCGTTCGACGGCGAGCGCGAGGTGCCATCCGCCATCGACCTGGGCGACGTCTCCGTCCCCACCATGAACGGGGCGGATGCGCACGCCGCCATCGAAGAAGCCGCGCGGCGGGTGTTCGCCTCCGGCGCGCGGCCGGTTTTCCTGGGCGGCGACCACGGGATCACGGGGTCGATCATCCGCGGGCTGGCGGCGGCGCGGCCGGACGCGCGGCTGGGACTGGTGACCGTCGATGCACACCTGGACGTCCGGGAGTACGAGGACGAGGCGCACCTGTCCAGCGGAACGCCCTTTCGGCGCGCGCTGGAAAGCGGCATCGGCGATGGCGGGCGCACGGCCATGATCGGCATTCGCCGTTTCGCCAACTCGCGCTACTACCTGGATTGGGTGGTGGAGCGGGGCGTTCACCTGGCCACGGTGGAGGACATCAACACCCATTCTGCCACCCGCAGCGCACGCGCCGCGCTCTACCGGGCGACGGAGGGCGCCGACGCCCTGTACCTGAGCGTGGACATGGATGCATGCGACGCGGCGTACGCGCCCGGGGTGAGCGCGCCGGGCATCGGCGGGCTGTCGTCGCGGGAGATGATCGACATTGTGCGGACGGTGGCGGCGGATGGAAGGCTGGTGGGCGCCGACATCATGGAAACCTCGCCGCCGTACGACCAGGACGGCCGCACCGCCCGCCTCGCCGCGCGCCTGCTGCTGGAGATCCTGGCCGCGCGCCCGTGAGCGGGGTTGGGTCGAAGGATTCGGTGCGTTTCGATCAGGATCGACCGAACAGATTGGAGCGTTCTGGAGAGTTCGGCGCGGCGGCGGGCTCCCCCCTCCCCCCAGCCCCCTCGCCCCGCAAGCGGGGGAGGGGGAGCCGTTCGGCGCGGGGGACGGGGTGTCGTGAACTGCCTGCTCCGCACGTAAGAGGTTGGTGAGATGAGCAGTTCTCGTGGTGCGATGCGAACCCGTGAACGGAGAGCCACGATGCATGATGACCCACCGCGCTGAATGCGGGGGCGCACGCCCCGGATCCAGCAGGCAGCAAAGCAGTTGCGCGCGGAGATGACGAGCGCGGAGCAGATCCTGTGGACCGAACTCCGTCCGAGCAGGATGAAGGACCTGCGAATTCGGAGGCAGCATGCGATCGGGCGCTTCATCCTGGACTTCTACTGTCCGGCCCGCATGCTTGCCGTCGAGGTGGATGGCGGAATCCATGATGGTCCCGATCAGGCGGAGCGTGACGCGGCCCGCACGCAGGCGCTCGCCGCGCTCGGAATCGAGGTTCTGCGTATCCGGAACGAGCAGGTCGAGCACGATCTTGAGGGCACTCTCAGGCTGATCAGAGGTGCCGCGGATTGCCGGCCGGAGCGCTTCGCCGCAAGCACTTCTGCCGTGCCGGCCAACGAGGAGCCGTCCGCGGCCTCCTGAGCGGATTCCGGCGTTGAGCGCCGAACTCCGCCTCGGCGCCGAACGGCTCCCCCTCTCCCGCTTGCGGGAGAGGGGGCTGGGGGGAGAGGGGTGCCTGCCGCCGCGCCAAATCATGAGAACCGCGCCGTTTCTACTCTTGCACACCCACGAAGATAAAGTCCTGCTTTCGAGGCATTTGAGATGAACATCCACCTGATCGCGGTGCCCTACGACTCTGCCGTGCGCGGCTGGCGGATGGGCGCCGGCCCTGAAGCACTGCTGCGGAGCGGACTTGAGGATCACCTGCGCGCTCGCGGCCACCACGTCGCGACCGAGATCGTGGAGGCGCCGGATGACGGGCCCGCGACCGAGATCCGAACGGCGTTCGTGCTCGCGGCGGCCTTGCGCGACCGGGTGCGCACCGCGCGTGAGGCGGGCGCGCTGGCCGTGGTGCTCGCCGGCAACTGCGGAAGCGCACTGGGCACCGTCGCCGCGCTGGCGGAAGACGAACCGCTCGTCGTGTGGATGGACGCGCACGGCGACCTGAACACGCCAGAGACGAGCCGGAGCGGCTTTCTGGACGGGATGGCGCTGGCCATCCTTACCGGCCACTGCTGGGCTCCGATGGCCGCGTCCCTCCTTCCCCGCCCCGTCGCGGAGGACCACGTCCTGCTGGTCGGCGCGCGCGACCTGGACGCGGGCGAACAGGCGCTGCTGGCCGATTCCGCCATCCGCCTGGTGCACGCGGACGCGGCGCGCGCGGAATGCCGCGGCTGCTGGACCCCGCACGCGCGGTAACGGCAACCGCGTACCTGCACATCGATCTGGACGTGATCGATCCGTCGGAAGCGGTGGCGAACGGCTACGCGGTTCCGGGCGGCCTCTCCATCGCCGATGTAGCCGCGCTCGCCAACGAAGTCGCAGCCGGCTTCGCCCTTCCCGCCATCGCCTTTACCGCGTGGGACCCATCCGCCGACCCCGGATCGCGCATCCCCGCCGCCGTCATCACCATCCTCGACGCCATCCTGGACGCGGTGCAGCCGGTGAGCGGATGACCCGCCGCCGCGCCATCATCCTCCGTGACCTCCGTGGATCCTCCGCGACCTCCGTGTGAAACGGCAGTTCCCCCGCGTCGCTGCACACGAGAATCATGGACGCACGAAAAAGCCCGGGACCATCACGGTCCCGGGCTTTGTTTCGATCAGCGGAGCAGCGGCTTACTGCGAGCCGTTCTCGCGCAGCACCTGCTGCCGGTACTCTTCGCTCGCGAAGATGGCGACTTCCACGCGGCGGTTGCGCGACTTGCCGGCGGCGGTGGTGTTGTCGGCCACCGGCTCGGACTCGCCGCGGCCTTCCACGCGGATCACGCTGGACGAGATGCCCTGGCCCACCAGGTAGTTGCGGGCGGCCGAGGCGCGGCGCAGCGACAGGCCCATGTTGTAGTCATCCGAACCGTCGGCGTCCGTGTGGCCCACGATGAGCACTTCGGTGCCGGGGTAGCGCTGCAGGCTGGCGGCCAGCTGGCGCAGGTTGCTCTGGCCGGCGGACTGAATCACGTCGGAGTTGGTGGCGAACAGAATGCCGGACTCGAAGGTGACGGCGATGCCCTCGCCCACGCGCTGCACTTCGGTGTTGGGAATCGTCTCAAGTTCCTGCGCTTGGCGGTCCATGCGGCGGCCGATGACCGCGCCGGCCGCGCCGCCCACCACCGCGCCGATGATGGCGCCGCGGGCCGTGTTGCCGGTCTGGCGGCCGATCACGGCGCCGATCGCGCCACCCGCACCCGCGCCGATGCCGGCGCCGCGCTCGGTGTTGTTCAGGGACGCGCAGGCCGTGGTGCCAAACGTGGCAACGCACAGCGCCGCGGCGATAGAACGCTTCATCTTCGTCATTGATCCGTCTCCTCGTGTGTGGAATCTACCCAGCCGCCACACCCCACCGGGGCGGGCGTCACCAACCCCTGTGCACGGGGCGTGCCCCCATGCAGTCCCCTCCACCCGCGCCGGGAAAGTGGCGCCCCGGCTGAGAAATGCAACCTCCCCGAGGTCACGATCAACCAACGATGGAGCCCCCCCCGCACTGTCACCTGTCCCCAAACAGCGACACCACAACAACTTGCGTGACACACACGCGAGACCCGGCACGCGCCGGACTCATGGGAGGGCGGTGCCGGGGCCGCGCGCGTGGGGGTCGGAACTGGCCCGGCGCTTGCCCCAGCGTGGCCGTCGTTCGCAGGACCCTATCGTACCGAAAGGCATTCGCGTGGCCGCATCCGTAAAGGGCGCGGGCGATGATCTCGCCCTCGCGCTCCGTCAGCATTTTGACCTCGCCGGGTTCCGCCCCGGGCAGGAAGAAACGATCCGCGCGGTGCTGGACGGCCGCGACGCCATCGTCGTTCTTCCCACCGGCGCGGGAAAGTCGCTGATCTACCAGCTTCCCGCGCTGCTGCTGCCGGGCCTCACCGTGGTCGTAAGTCCGCTCATCGCACTGATGAAGGACCAGACCGACAAGCTGGATGAACTGGGCGTGGAGGCGTGGACCATCAACTCCGCCCAGTCCGCGGGGGAAACGCGCGCGGCGCGGGAAGCGGTGGAAAGCGGCGACGGCAAGATCCTGTACGTAACCCCGGAACGCTTTCGCGACCGCGAGTTCTTTGAGCTGCTTCTGGAGCGCAAGGTGTCGCTTTTTGTGGTGGACGAGGCGCACTGCGTCAGCCAGTGGGGCCACGACTTCCGCCCCGACTACATGATGCTGGGGAGCATCGCCGAGCGCCTGGGCCGTCCGCCCGTGCTCGCGGTGACGGCAACCGCGTCGCCCGACGTGCGCATCGACGTCGCGAAGCAGCTGCGGATGAAGGACCCGTTCACCTGGGTAGGCGACCTCATCCGTCCCAACCTGTTCCTGGAAGTGCTCCCCACCGTCAACGAGGCGGAAAAGGATGCGGCGCTGGAGCACGTGCTGCGCCGGTCGGAGGGCACGGGCATCATCTACGTCGCCACCGTAAAAGAGGCCGAGCGGCTGTACGAGGAGTTCGGCAAGCGGCGGGAACTGGCGTTGTACCACGGCAAGCTCCCGGCAAAGGAGCGGCACGAGGCGCAGGACCGCTTCATGTCGGGAGAGGCAAAGGCGGTGATCGCCACCAACGCCTTCGGGCTGGGGATCGACAAGCCCGACATCCGCTTCATTGTGCACTACCACTTTCCCGGCTCGCTGGAGTCGTACTACCAGGAGGCGGGGCGCGCGGGGCGGGACGGCGAGCCTTCGCGGTGCGTCATTCTGTACCGCGAAGAAGACCGCGGGGTGCAGGGGTACTTCCTTGGCGGCAAGTATCCGGATCTGGACGAGGCGATCGCCGTGGCGCGCGTCGTCAACCGCATGCCGATGGAAGAGAAACGCGCGCTGGATGAGATCGCCGAGATGGCGGAGGTGCCCCGCCGCAAGGCGCGGATCGTGATGACGCTGCTGAAGCGGCACGGGATGATGCGTGAGCACCGTGGCGGCTTCTGGGAGCGCCTGGTGCCCGACGTGGCGGCCGCCGACCTCAGCAAGGAGCTGCTGGATTACGAGGACCGCCGCGCCACGGACCGCAAGAAGCTGGATGACATGGTGCGCTACTGCCGCACCGCCAAGTGCCGCACCCGCATGATTTTGGAGTACTTCGGCGAGGTGTCCGACGCGGACTGGACGTGCGGGCACTGCGACAACTGCGTGGAAACGGACCCGTCGTCCGTGGTGGCCACGACCCCGCGCGCGGAGAAGCCCGGCATCCCGGAAGGCTACACCTTTCCCGACCTGCACACGTCGGATGTGGACCATGCCCTGCTCGGCAGCGGGGATGAGGTGCGCCACGAAACGTACGGCGAGGGGCTGGTGCTGGCCATCAACGGCGACCGCGCGGAGGTGGACTTCGCCGGCCACGGCACGCGCATGATCAAGACGGACTTCCTGATCCGCATCGACTGACGTGGCGGGAGACGATCGGCTGCACGCAGAAGCGGCCCCGGGTCAGAATCCGGGGCCGCTCTCTTGTATCGATCGACGAACGCACGCAATCCGCCAGAACCGGCACTTTCAGACCCTCCGTATCTCGCACTCACGCACTCACGCACCCCGCACTAACGCACTTCCTTGAGCGTCAGCGTGCGGCTGCCCTCGCGATCCGCGGACGGGCGCCCTCGACCAAGGCTACGCCCTCGCGGCGAAGGAGCGCGACTTTCATTTCCAGCCCGCCGGCGTACCCGGTCAGGCTCCCGTCCGCGCCGATCACGCGGTGGCAGGGAACGATGATCGGCAGCGGATTGGTCGCGTTCGCGCGGCCCACGGCGCGGGCGCTGCCGGGCACGCCGAGCTGCGCGGCCAGTTCGCCGTACCCCACCGTCGCGCCGAACGGAATCCGCCGCAGCGCGTCCCACACCCGCCGCTGAAACGGCGATCCCGCGGGCGCCACCTCCACATCGAACGCCGTGCGCTCCCCGGCGAAGTACTCGCGCAACTGCCCGATCGCGGCGGCGCAGCGCTCGTCGTTCCACACGGCGTCGGCGGGCGCGGGCTGGTGCGCAAAGAGCAGATGCGTGAGCGCGCCGGCCTCGTCCACGACGGCGGTCAGCGGGCCGGACTCGGTGTTGAAACGGCTTGCGTAGACGGTCATTGCGGGTCTCCCAGGCTTGCCCAGAGGTGATACGTCGCCAAGCTCCGATATGGCGCGAAAGGTCGCATCAGCGCTTCCTGCTCGGCCGCGGCGGGCCGGTGGTCCAGCTCCAGGTAGCGGGTCAACGCGGCGGAAACACCGGAGTCACCGATGGGCACGCAGTCCGCGAAGCCGAAACCGCGCATCATCAGGTAGCGCACGGACCACGGGCCCAGGCCGCGCACCTCCAGCAGCCGCCGCTCCAGCGTGGTCGCCGGTTCCTTGTCCGCCACATCCAGCCGCAGTTCCCCGGCGGCAATCCGGCGGGCGGTGTCGATCACGTATTCCGCCTTGCGGCGCGAAAAGCGTCTTGCGGTCAGGTCGCCGTACTCCAGCCCGGCTACCGCTTCCGGCGTGGGGTGCGCATGTAATCCGTCACCCACGGGCACGCCGCACAGGTCGGCCACCACCGTCCGCAGCGCGTACGCGAACGTGAGGTTCACCTGCTGCCCCACGATCGTCCACAGCAGGCACTCCCACGCGTCGGCCGTGCGCGGAATCCGCAGCCCGCGCCGTCCCTCAATCAACCGCGCCGTCGCCGGATCGGCCTCCATCCTCCGCTCGAACGCGGACGGATCGCCCGCCAGGTTCAGCAGCCGCGCGGCGACCGCGTGCGCCATCCGCATCCGTGGCGGATCCGGTGCGGTGCCCTCCACCCGGCACGCCACCGCATCGCCATCGAACGTCACATGAAGCCGCGCGGGAGCGCCGGCCAGCATGATCCCCTTTACCAGTTCCCGCCCATGGACGCGCTCCAGCAGGCTGGCGGGATCGCGGCCGTGCGCGCGCAGCATGGCGTCCGCGCGGTACCCGGGCGGCAGTGCGAGCGTGAACGCGTTCGTGGCGCCAAGCGCGCGGAACTCGCCCGGCGTGAGCCCCGTTTCGCGGCGAAAGTTCGCGTGGAACGTAGACAGGCTCTCGAATCCCGCCCCGAACGCCGCGTCGGACACCGAGGCTCCGTCCGCGAGTGCGGCGCGGGCGGAATCCACGCGCTCGCGGGCCAGGAACGCGGCGGGAGTCAGGTGCAGGTGCTCGCGGAAGAGCGCGTTCAGCCTCGTCGCGCCCACTCCGGAAGCCGCCACGAGCGACGCGGCGTCCGCGAACCGCGCGGGATCGCGCCGCACGTCGGCGGACAACGTTTCCACCAGGTGCAGCCCGGGATCGTAACGTTCGTAGAAGTGGTCCGGCTTGCAGCGCCGGCAGGGCCGCAGCCCGGCGGAGCGCGCCTCCGACTGCGTCTCGAAGAAGCGGACATTCTGCGGCAGCGGCTTGCGCGCGGGGCATGACGGCAGGCAGTAGATGCCGGTCGTCAGCACGCCGGTAATGAACTGCCCGTCGCTTTCCCGGTCGCGGTTGTAGAACCGCGTCATCATGTGCTCGTGTGTCAGCGTCATGGCATCATCATACAGCGCCGCGCGCCTTCTGTCCTCCGGTTTTCACCGCTGGAATCTTTGCGGCGGACACGTGTCGGTCGATGACGGCTGTTGGATGGATACGCATCGCGTACCCGACGGCATTTCGGAGCCCGAACGACGTCGGAAGCGGATGAATCCGCCGCTCCATGAAGCGGTAAGCCCCGACACATGGCCGCTGTCGCGTCCATGATCGAGGCTTCAACTACGCCGCAGAAAAGAAACAATGCCGAGGGTACAGTCCGCAAAGGCGGACTTCGTGTTCTTCGAGGTGCGGTTTCAACCGCCGGACAAATGCCCGCCGCGACCTTCATGTTCTCCGACGCGCCACCAGCCGCGTCCAACCCCTCCGCATCCGTTGGTGGACCGACTGAAGCGTCCCCTACCGCGTCCGCGCGGTGCCTCCGCGCCGCAGAGGTCGCCCGCCACGCAACCCGGTGGGAGACCCGTCGCGCAGCACGGGGACGCCGTTGACGATTACGTGGCGGATTCCGACACTCAGCTGCACCGGTTCCTCGAACGTCGCGCGATCGCAGACATTCGCCGGGTCAAAGATGGTCAGGTCCGCGAACATCCCCGTCCTGATCATCCCCCGTCCCTCCAGCTTCACGCGCGCGGCGGGAAGTGAGGTGAATCGGCGGATGGCTTCCGGCATCGTGATCACGCCGCGCTCGCGGACGTAGTGGCAGAGCACGCGCGGAAACGAGCCGTACGCCCGCGGATGCGGCCGCCCCACCAGCCTGGGATCCGCCGAGCGCGATCCCGCGTCGATTCCAACCATTACCCACGGCTGGCGCATCACGTACTCAATGTCATCCTCCGACATGGAGAAGTAGATCGCCGCCGTTCCCGCGCGGTCCGCCAGCAGCAGGTCCATCACCGCATCCGCCACCGGCTGCCCCCGCCGACGGGCGAACTCGCTCAGCCGCAACCCCTGGTAGCGCTCCAGGCTGTCCACCGTGACATCCGCGATCTGCACCCCGCCGGGCCCGCCTGCGGACGCGCCGATGCTCGCGTCGCCGCCCGCGATCAGCTCCGCGCGAATGCGGGCGCGCGTGGAGGGATTCCGCAGCCGCGCGAGCAGCGAATCCGTCCCGCCCTCGTGCGTCCACGCGGGGAGCACGGCGTCCAGCCCGGTGCCGCTGGCCGCGTACGGATACTGGTCGGCCGTCACGTCCACCCCGCGCGCACGCGCCGCCTCAATCGCCTGCACCGCGCCACGCACGCGCCCCCAGTTGCTGCGGCCGGACGCCTTCAAATGGTGAACCTGCACCCACGTACCGCCGCGCTCGCCGATGGCGATGGCCTCCTCTACCGCGCGCACCAGACCGGCTCCCTCTGACCGGATGTGGGAGGCGTACCCACCGCCGTAGCGCCCCGACACGCGGGCGAGTTCCGCGATTTCCTCGGCGCTGGCGAACGACGCGGGCGCGTACGCCAGGCCGGAGCTCAGCCCCATGGCGCCCTGCCGCATCGCGAGGTCCACGTGCGCGCGCATGGTGTCCAGTTCCGCGGGTGTGGCCGCCCGGTTCGCGTCACCCATGGCGTACCGCCGCGCGGAGCCCACCGTCACGAACGTCCCCAGGTTGATGGCCGGGCGGGCGGCTTCCAGCGCGGCGAAGTAGCCATTCAGATCATGCCACCGCACGAGCGGAGCGTACTCGCCAAGTTCGCGGATGGTATTGCCGTTCGCGGGAACGACGCTGGTGACCTCGCCGGTGATTTCGCTGGTGATTCCCTGCGTGATCTTGCTGATGGCGCGGCCGTCCTGCAGCAGGGGGTACTCGCTGTGGCCGAGCATGTCGATCCACCCGGGCGACACCACCAGCCCCGTCGCGACAATCGTATCCCGCGCCTGCATTCCGCCGGACTGTCCCACCGCCACGATGCGATCGCCACGGATTACGACATCGCCCGTATATCCCGCGCTTCCTGTCCCGTCCATGATCGTCCCGCCGCGGATCAGCAGGTCCGCGAGGGAGTCGCCCACGTTAGTTGACGGCGCGGGCGCGGCCACCACGGAGTCGACAGCCGGGCTTGGCGCGGGCGGCTCATCCACCCGCGGCCCGCCACAGGCGGAAAACGCGAAGCCCGTGGACAGGAGAGCGAGCATCCATACGTGGATCTTCATGCTGTTTCTGGAGATGCGGATGTTGTTCCGGCCCGTGATTGGTACGTCCCGTGGCGGCAGGGGATAGGCAAGATGGACACACTTGACAGCGACGAGATCCTGCGGCATCGTTCATCTCCGCGACATCCAAAGCGTTCAGCCCGCGCTGGCTCACACAGCGAGCCCAGTGCGTGAAAGGAGCAGACGATTGCAGATGACAGCCACGATCCAGGCCCCGCCTCGCCGCCCGATCAATCGCCGCGATTTCCGCCGCGGTTTGCGGCGTTACACCATGCACAACGAGGCGATGGCGTTCTACGACACCCACCCGGAAGCGTGGGCCGAACTGATGAAAATCTGTGACGAGAACGAGCGGATCTACGGCCCTCCGCCGCCGGTCCCGCCACACACGCGGCTAACCCTTCGCGGTGAAATCTTTCATGGCCAGAAGCGCCACCCAGGACTCGGCGTGGGACCCTGTCCGCGATGCACTGCTCAAACCGGTGTTCCGTGCGGATCTGGATTTCTGGATCGGAAACGAGCCCCGGATTGCCACGCGCATCATGCGCCTGATTGAGGACGTGCTTCGGAGTCCACGGAGCGGGCTGGGGAAACCCGAGCCGCTGCGCCACGGCGAGCGCAACGTGTGGTCGCGCAGAATCACCGGGGAGCATCGGTTCATCTACCAGATTTCCGACCAGGGGCCGCTCTTCGTCCGTGCCCGCTACCACTACTGACCAGAAGCCAAGGCCGACCGATGCCAGCTACGATCCAGGCACTGCCTCGTCGCCCGCTCGTCCGTCGTGACTTCCGCCGCGGCCTGCGCCGCTTCACGATGCGCAACGAAGCGATGGCCTACTACAACGCGCACCCGGGAGAATGGGCGGAACTGATCGCCATCCTGGAGCGAGCAGAGCAACAGATTGGGCCGGTCGACCCGCTCCCCCGCTACACCAGAGCGACGCTCCGCGGCGAAGTATTCCGCGAGAGATGAGCGTCGGAGTCACGCAACCATTCACCGACAACGGGCCGTGGAAAAGAAGCCGGGGCGGACCAGATCAGGCGAAGACGCGGCAGAATCACCGGTAATTGACCGTGCACTGATCGAGAAACGGTTCCGCATGGATCTGCTGTTCTGGATCAGCACCGAACCCCGGACCGCCCTGCGAATTCTCAAGCTGGTCGAGGAAGTGATCCGTACGCCATTCCACGGACAAGGGAAGCCCGAAGCCCTCAGGCACGATCAACGAGGAGTGTGGGCCCGGCGCATCACCGAAGAGCACCGGCTCACATACTATTTCGTCAGCAGACAAATCTGCTTCGCGGCTGCCCGTTACCACTACCGCTGAGGCGCCCGGTCAGGCGGGCGCTTCAGCGGATACGAGCGCGGCGGCGTAGCGCAGCGCGCCGAAGACGGCGTCCATCCGCGGCGGCTCCACAGCGAACGTGCGCGCGCCGATGGCGAGCTCGCGGGTGAGAAGCGCCTGATACAGCGGCGACCGCAGCACGCCGCCGTGAAAGACGACCGGCACCTCGCCCGGCCACGGCGCCAGCCGGTCGGCGAGCGCGGTCACGTGGCGCGACAGTTCTACCGCGGCGGACTGCACCACCCCGCGTGCCACGCCGTCCCCCTGCTCCGCCGCGTCCAGGACCACGCGGGCCAGCGCGGCGATTTCGCTCTTGGCGACGCGCCCGGCCCAGGGCGGCACCTCGCGCGGATTGTCCACGCCCAGCGCGCGCAGGATGCCGTCCAGCAGCACCGTCGGCGGCTCGCGGCCGTCCACCGAGCGCAGGGCCGCCTTCAGCCCGTCGCGGCCGAGGGCGAACCCGCTTCCCTCGTCGCCCACGATCATTCCCCAGCCGCCGCAGCGCTCCATCCGCCCATCCGCCGCGCGGCCGTACGCCACCGACCCCGTGCCGGCGATCAGCAGGATCCCCGGTCCGCCGGCGAACGCGCCTTCCAGCGCGATCTCGCCATCCGTCACCACGCGAACCCGCCGCGCGACTCCGGACGCCTGAAGCGCGTCGTGTACGGCCAGGCGCTCGGCCTCGTTGCCCACGCCCGCCAGCCCGGCGCAGATGGCGGCGGGAAGCTCGCGCACCCCCGCCTGCTCCAGCGCCGTACGCGCCAGATCCGCGATGATGCGTGCGCTCCGCTCCGGATCGCGCGGATCCACCAGCCCCGCCTCGCCGGCCGCGCGGGCCAGTTCGCGTCCGTCCGCATCGGCCACCACCAGGGTGGAGCGGGTGCCCCCGCCGTCCACCCCCACCAGAATGGGTCCGTTCATCCGCGGACCGTCTGCCCACCGATTTCACCCACCTCGTCCGAGCCGCCCTCCGGTTCCGGCCGGCTCCCCATCCCCACCCCGCTGGGACGGTCCGTGGAGCGCCGCATGGACGGCGGGGCGCCCAGCGCGCTCGTCGACACCGTCTCCACCTCCACGGGCTGCCCGCCGCGGCGCACCACGTACGCCTCCATGGCGAAGTACTCGGGCAGGCCCAGCGCGTCCACGATGCGCGCCGTCCCCGTGTTGCGCTCCTCCACCCGCTCCCAGAACTCGCGGTCGTCCTGGCCCGGGAAGGGCGCCTTGTCCTTCTGGCTCTGGTGCTTGTAGATGGCCAGAATCTTCAGCCGCAGTTCATCCTCCGAAAGCGGAACCAGCACGTCGGCCTCGCTCACCGGCCACTCCTGCCAGGCGCCGCGGTAGTACCACAGCTCCGGCACGGGGCCGGAGTACTGCTCCAGCGCGGCCTCCACGGCTTCCAGACACATGCGGTGCGTGCCGTGCGGGTCCGAAAGGTCGCCGGCCACGAACACCAGCTCCGGCCGGTGCTCTTCCAGCAGCTTCAGCGTGATCTCCACGTCGCGCGGGCCGATGGCGTCCTTGCGCACCTTTCCCGTCTGGTAGAACGGAAGGTTCAGAAAGCACGCCTGCTCCACGTTCATCCCGAACGTCTCGATCCCCGACACCGCCTCCGCCTCGCGGATGCGCTGCTTGATGCGCTGCACCTCGGGAATGTCCACCTGCCCGGGGTGCTTGTTGTTCAGAAAGTCCTCGATCTGCCCCGTGAGCGTCTCGATGCGCCCGTCGCCCAGGTCGAAGTCGCGGCCAAAGCGGCGCAGGAAGTCGAGATAGCGCCGCACCTCGTGGTCGAATACGGCGATGTTGCCCGACGTCTGGTAGGCGACCACGATGTCGTTGTGGTTCTGGTGCAGCTTGTTCAGGATGCCGCCCATGCTGATGACGTCGTCGTCCGGGTGCGGGCTGAAGACGACGATGCGCTTGCTTTCCGGCAGCTTGCTCTTGCCGCGGATCTTGGAGATCAGCGCGTTGAACACTTCGCCGTTCAGCGGCCCGGCACTGCCGTATCGCGCCAGAAGCGAGCTCAGGTGGTGCTCGCGGTAGTCGTAGTTGTCCAGCTTGAGAATGGACTTGCCCGTCGCCTGGCTCAGCCAGATCACCGCGCGGATTTCCAGCTCGCGGCTCCAGCGCACCTCGCCCACCACCCAGGGCGTCTTGACCCGCGTGAGCTCCGCCGCGGCGGCGGGGTCCAGGTAGAAGGTGGCGTCGGGGTGGCTCTGCAGGTACGTGGCGGCCACGTCCGGGTCCGGCTCGCCCTCCACCGCGCGCCGGATGACACGCGCCTTGTGCTCGCCGGTGGCGATGAGGGCGATTTCGCGGGCGTCCAGAATGCTGGCGACACCCATGGTGATGGCTTCGGTGGGGACGTTGTCCTCGCCGAAGAAGTCGGCCGCGGCGTCGCGGCGGGTCACCGTGTCCAGCGGCAGCAGGCGCGTGCGCGACTCCACCCCCGAGCCCGGCTCGTTGAAGCCGATGTGTCCCGTCTTGCCGATGCCCAGCAGCTGAAAGTCGATGCCGCCCGCGTCGCGGATGGCCTGCTCGTACCCTTCGCAGTGCGCCTCCACCTGGTCGCGCGGCAGGTCGCCGCGGGGCAGGTGCACGTTCTCGCGGGGGATGTTGATGTGCTCGAACAGATTTTCCCACATGTACCGGTGGTAGCTGTGGATGCTGTCCGGCGCCATGGGATAGTATTCGTCCAGGTTGAAGGTCACGACGTTGCTGAAGTCGAGCCCTTCTTCGCGGTGCATGCGAATGAGCTGGCGGTAGATGCCGATGGGGGTGCTGCCCGTGGCCAGGCCGAGGACCGCGGCGCGGCCCTCGGAGTTCGCCGTACGGATGATCTGGGCGATGCGGGCGGCCAGGGTGCTGGCGATCTGGTCGTGCTCCAGGATCTGGACGGGGACGCGCTCGCGGGACTGCGCCATGCGGCCTCAGGAATCTTCGGGTGAATCGTTGCAGATGCTGCGTTGAAGCCGCCGCGGGCTGCACGGTCCGTGCCCCGTGGGCGTGCTCGTCCGCCGTCCCCGCGCGAGTGCGCGGGACGGAAGCTGGTCAGGTCAGATTAGCTGTGGACGGTTGGGCGCCGCGGAGAGGCCCCCTCCCCCCCGGCCCCCCTCCACCCGCTCCGCGGGAGAGGGGGGGGAACTTCGGATGCGAGCCTCCGCCTCGCTCTGAATCCGGGACAGGACAACGTCGAGGTCCTGCAGCACAGCCTCATTGGGGAACCGGATCACGCGAATCCCGAGTCTCCCAAGTGCGTCCGTTCGCGCGAGATCGCGTTCGACCTGATCAGCGTGGATCGGTCCGTCAAGTTCGACCGCGAGAGTTGCCTGCGCACAGTAGAAATCCAGGATGAACCGTCCAACCGGATGCTGCCGGCGAAAGTGCAGCCCCTCGATTCCATTCCTCCGAACGGCGGCCCAGAGCTTCTGCTCTGCTTCCGTCATCGGCTGCCGCAGTTCCTTCGCGGCCCTGCGAACCCGTTGGGAACCCCGCCACCGATCCGGCTGACGCATGAGAGAGCACAGTTGGAGGAACCGCACGCCACCGTCCCCTGCGCCAAACGGCTCCCCCTCTCCCGCGGAGCGGGTGGAGGGGGTTGGGGGGAGGGGGCCCCAGTCGCCGCGCCGGCACTTCCCAAGGTGCACCTGCCTAACCGCCAGCGCTTCTAGAACCCGAAAAACAGTAATGCGGCCCGCACCATCTGTCCAGATTCAAATCCCGACACAGGTGGTCACTGCGCCCCCTCCGCCGCCTTGCGGCGCGCCTCCCAGTCCACCAGCGGCGCGTCGGTGATGGCGGCCTGCACGGCGTCGGCAATGGCGCGGCGCAGTGCGGTGTGCTTCTGGTTTTCCGCGGTGGGGTTCACGCGCGTGGTGAGCACGACGACGAACAGCGACCGCTCCGGATCGATCCACACCGACGTCCCCGTGTACCCGGTGTGCCCAAAGCTGCGCGGCGAGAAAAAACGCCCGGCGCTGCTCTCCCCCGAAGGCGTGTCCCACCCCAGCGACCGGCTGGCACCCGCACCCTGCGGCGCCGTCCACCGGGCCAGCGTCTGCGGCCGCAGCACGCGCACGCTGCCGTACTCTCCGCCGTTCAGCAGCATCTGCGCGAACACCGCCATGTCGCGCGCGCTGGAAAACAGTCCCGCGTGCCCCGCCACCCCGCCCAGCGCCCACGCGTTGGGATCGTGCACCTCGCCCCAGATCAGCCCGCCGCGGTCCGCCGCCACCTCCGTCGCGGCGATCCGGTTTCGGCCAAAGGACGGCATGGGCAGAAAGCCCGTTTCGCGCATCCCCAGCGGCGCAAAGACGCGGTCGCGGACCAGGGCGTCCAGCGTCTGCCCGGTAATGCGCTCCATCACCAGCTGCATCAGCACCAGATCCCAGTCGCTGTACACGGTCTGCGTTCCCGGCACGGAGCGCAGCGGGCGAAGGTTGATCTGCTCCAGGTACTGCTCGCGCCCGCGGAACCGCGCGGCCAGCGGCGCACCAGCCTCCAGCCCGCCGCGGTGCGTCAGCAGCATGCGCACGGTAATGCCCGCCTTGGCGGAATCCGAGAACTCCGGCAGGTAGCTGGCGACGGTGCGGTCCAGGTCTAGCCGGCCCTCTTCTTCCAGCATCATCGCGATCGTGGTGGTCGCGACGACCTTGGTGACGGAGGCCATGTCGAACAGCGTGCTGTCCGTCACCGCCGCGGAACCGGGCGCCCAGTCCACCGCGCCGTAGCCGCGCAGGTGCACCAGCCGCCCGTGCCGCCCCACGGCGATGGCGATGGCCGGCGCGGCGCGGTCCGCCACCCCCGCGCGGGCGATGGAGTCCAGCGTGGCGCCCAGCTTCGGCGAAAAGCCCGCCGCTTCCGGCCGCGCGGCCAGCAGCACGCTCGTCGCCGCGGGGCGTGGATTGGCGGCGGGCGCTGGCGAGACGACGGGGGATGGCGTGCACGCCGCCGCGGCGCAGACGACCATCGCCGTGGCGGAAAATCGAAGGAGCGGCCTCGTTGTGATCATCGACAGTGGATCGATCGTAGTTGGAGAGATCGCGGGCGGATGGCACACGTCCGGCCGCGTGTCAGAGAAACAGTCCAAGCGCCGTTCAATGAACGACTTCCGCACGAAGACCGCCGTTCAGTGAACGACGGAACGCATGCGCCGCGCCGCGGATCCGGATGAGTCGAATGACATCAAACACTCCTCCTGCAACGACTTGCGCGTGCGGAAACACCGGCGGCCCGCGCGGAATGGCAACTGCCTTCTGGGAGGACACCGATGGGATCGCATCACCCGAACCCCGCCCGCTCATGAGAATCTGTCTTCACCCCGCCATCCTGACCCTCACGTTCGCCCTGGCCGCGTGCAGCGGCGGCGGTGACGCCGGCGAGTCCTCCGCCGCCACGGCTGACATCGCGTGGGTTGATCCCTCGCCGGCGGCCACGCGGTCCGGCGGGGGCTACGCGCCCTCTCTCGAGCGGACAACCGCCTCGGCGGCGGCGAACACGACGCCGCTTCCGGCGGACACCACGGCCGGCGCCGCGACTGAAACGCTCGCCGCGCAACCGGCCGCCGTCACGCTCAATCCCATGCTGGTGCGCACAGGTGTCGCCACGCTGCAGGTGGATTCGCTGGAGACCGGCATCGCGCGCATCCGGCAGCTGGCGTCGCGGGTGGGCGGCATCATCGGCAACACCACCATCACCGCGGGTTCGGACGAGACGCGCCAGGCCACGGTGGAACTGCGCGTTCCGGGCGACCGCTTCGACGAGGCCGTCACCGGGCTGAACCCCATCGGCAAGGTGGAGTCCGCGAACGTCACGGCGCAGGACGTGGGCGAAGAGTACACCGACCTCACCGCCCGCGCCGCCAACGCACGCCGGTTGGAAGCCAGACTGCTGGAACTGCTGGACACGCGCAATGGCAAGCTCGACGAAGTGCTCAACATGGAGCGCGAAGTGGCCCGCGTGCGCGAGGAGATCGAGCGGATGGACGGCCGCCTGCGCTACCTGCGCACCCGCGCCTCCGTCAGCACGCTCACCATCACCCTGCACGAGGACCAGCCGGTGATGAGCACGCCGGGCGAGCGCCCCATCTGGGACGCGTTCGTGAGCTCGTGGCACAACTTCGTGGGGCTGATCGCGGGCGTGGTGGCCATGCTGGGATGGCTGATCCCGCTCCTCTTTGTCCTGTACGGCGCGTGGCGGGTTTGGAAGTGGGTGCGCATCCGCGAAATGACGCGTGACGCCGAGTACCGCGAAGCCATCCGCCGCGAACGCGCCCGGACCGCCGCCCCGGACGAAGAGCCCGCCATCCGCTCCTGACCCGCGAATCGCTCATCGATCCGGGTAATCCGGGTCGATGACAATCCGGGTCGATGGTGATCGGGTCGCTGGTGATTGAGGTCGATGGCGATCCGAATCGATCGAGGTTTGGTCGATGAAGATCCCGGTCGATGACGATCCCGGATAGTGAGCCGGTCGACAGAGATCGGCGCTGATGATCCGGGGATGAAGATCGGGATCGGGATCGGGATCATCGACCCAATGACGAACTGGATCGACTGATAATGAACGTGCCCGGCCGCCGATGCGGCCGGGCACGTTCGTTATCCGCCGCGGTCGCACGTGGATCGCGTGGACGATAGCTTCCACCCGGGCCGCGTGGCGTGCGCGGCGGGGACGATGGACGGAGAACGCGGATGAAGCTCAAGCTGGGCGTGGTGGACCAGTCGCCGGTGGCAAACGGCGGGACGGCGGCGGACGCCATCGCCCAGACGCTCCAATTGGCACACATCTGCGAGGATTTGGGGTACTCGCGCTACTGGCTGGCGGAGCACCACAGCACCAACTCGTTCGCCGGCTCGTCGCCCGCCGTGCTCATCGCGCGCGTGGCCTCGGTCACGGAGCGCATTCGCGTGGGCTCCGGCGGCGTGATGCTCTCGCACTACTCGCCGCTGCAGGTGGCGGAAAACTTCCGCATGCTGGAGGCGATGTTCCCCGGCCGCATCGATCTGGGCGTGGGCCGCGCGCCGGGCGGCGACGGGCGCACGACGCTGGCGCTGCAGTACGGACGTGGCGGCATCGGGGTGGATCAGTATCCCGCGCAGGTGGAGCACCTGACCGGCTGGCTGACGGATGGATTCGAGGAGCCGCATCCGTGGCGCCGCGTGCGCGCCATGCCGCGCGCGGCGACGGTTCCGGAGCTGTGGATGCTGGGCTCGGGCGGAAGCACGGCGGAGTACGCGGCCCGCCTGTCCGCCGGCTACTCGTTCGCGCAGTTCATCAGCGGGGAGGACGGCGCGCCGCTCATGCGCCGCTACCACGATCGTTATCAGCCCGATGCGCGCAGTCCGCAACCGCGGGGCAACGTGGCGCTCGGCGTGATCTGCGCGGAGACGCAGGCGGAGGCGCAGCGGCTGGCCGGCAGCATGGAGGCGTGGGGGCGCGGCATCATGCGCGGGCAGGACCGCGGCATCCCATCACCCGAGCAGGCGCTGGAAACGCTGGAGCCCGGGTGGACGCCGCCGCCCCTGGGCACCGACGGCGCGCGGATGATCGCCGGCGACCCCGCCCAGGTGCGCGATGAACTGCTGCGCGTGGCCGCCCGCTACGGTGTGGACGAGATGATGGCCGTCACCGTGACCCACTCCTTTGACGCCCGCGTCCGCTCCTACGAACTCCTCGCCGAAGCGCTGCTCTGACGCTCGTCATCGACAGACCCCGAGCTTCAGACCTCGCGCGGAGGGCAACCCATCGTCTGGCGCCGGCCCCGGTCCTGAGCGAATGAATCCGCCGCTCAAACAGCGGGAACCCCCGACACGTCGCCCACAGGCGCCGTTCGGGGCTTCAACTGCTTGGAGACGGCGGGACATGAGCCGCCATCCGCAGCCGCACTCGAGTCTCCCTTTCTCCCGCGGAGCAGAGAGACGATGAAGCAGAGCGGATCAACGGACCAGAAACGAGGGCCCCGCCGCGTGGTGCGGCGGGGCCCTCGTGGTTCGTCCCGCGGAAGCGGTCAGCGGGTGCGGACGATGGTCATGTACGACTGCGACGGCGCGTTGGCGGCGCCGCTGCGCAGGTTTACCGAACCCGCCACGTTCGGCGCCACGGAGAAGCGGAAGAACGCGCCGCTCCCGCTGTTCAGGAACACGTTCGTGGTCCCGGCCAGCGGCCGCACCGGCACCGGGTAGCTGCTGAAAAAGGTGCGGAAGTTCCAGCTCGGCTGCTGAAAGCGCGCATCCGTCGCAACCACGTCGTCCGTGTACACGGACGTCGTCCAGTCGCGCACCCACTCGCGCGGGTCCACCCCCAGCGCCTGCTTCAGGTTGGCGAAGCCGGTCACCCGGCTGTCCACCAGCGTGCGCCACAGGTTCTCATGCGCGTCGCTGCGGTCGGCGGCGTAGCGCAGGAACGCCCATCCCGCGCCGCGCGTGGCCAGGTCGTCGGACTCGCCGGCCACGTTGTCGTACGGCGACTGGTGCTCCGGATCGGCCAGGTACTCGGCGTAGCGGCGGATGTTCTGGTCCATGTACGACAGGTACGGCCCGGACCCGCCCGCCGGCGATGCCTGCGCCGACGTCACGTTCTGCCGCGCCGCCCGGCGCGACACGCGGTAGAACATCAGCTCCTCGGTGATGTGGCTGAGCCCCTCGTTCAGCCAGGTGTCCTCGTTCCAGTCCACCGTGCGGGTCAGGTACAGCCGGCGCGACGCATTCACCAGGTGCTGAAACTCGTGCGCCAGCGTGCCCACCGAGGTGTTCAGCACCAGGTTGCGCGAAAACACGTTGCCGTTCACGGCGCCCGTGGGGTCCGGCACCAGCATGTAGAACATTTCGGCAAAGTTGCTTCCCGCGCACGCCTGCAGCCCGGCGCGGTCGCGCGTGGGGAACAGGTCGCGCGAGTAGAAGAAGCCTCCCACGTACGAGCCCGATCCGCGCGGCGTAAGCCGGTTCACCTCGCGGGTGTAGTAGATGACGACCTTGCCGTTGCCGTCCACGTCTTCCGGCTCGCCGAAGTAGCCCGTCACCGTGGGATACACCAGCGTGTCGAACTGCGCCGCGAACGACTGGTAATCCGCCGTCGTCAGTCCGTTGGCCGGATTGGCCACGTCCGCCAGCACGATGGCGCGGCTGCTGATGGCCACCACGCGCCCCGTGGACGGGGTGGGACTCACGCACGGCTCGTCGATCTGCGTGTTCACCTGCACCTCGTCGCCGATGGACGGGGAGCGCAGGTTCAGCGTCAGCCGCGGCGCGCGGGCGTCCGTGGAGGCCGCCTCGCCGGGGCGCACGGCCATGGCCGTGTTGTAGTGCGGCGCCAGCACGCGGGCCGCGCGCTCGCGCAGGCGGATGTGGAAGTCGTCGTTCTCCCGCGGGCCCGCCAGCGCGGCCAGCGCCGCCACCGACGGCGCCGGCGACGAGAGGCCCGTCACCGACTGCCCGCTCACGTTCAGTCCCAGCGAGGTGTCGTCCAGCCCGCCGCCGTGGTAGGGCACGGCCAGGAACTCCGCGCCCGCCGCGCCGCCGCTCACGCATCCCGTGGACGCCGTCACCCCGCCCAGCACCACCGCCTCGCCCACGGCCAGCGTGCGCGCCGACGCCGGCGTGCACGGCCCGGGGGGGAGCGCCACGCGCACCGTCACCGAACCGCTCTTGCCGTCCAGCTCGGCGGTGATCTCCGCCGTGCCGGGCGCCACGCCGGTCACCTTGCCCCCGGCATCCACCGAGGCCACGGCGGGCGCGCTGGAGCGGAAGGCGGTGCCGTCCAGGCTGGCGGGCGTGGCGCCGGACTCGCGGCGCAGCACCACTTCCAGCGGAAGCGTTTCGCCCACGGCCAGCGTGCGGTCGCCCGGCATGAGCTGCACGAACGCCACGTTGTCGCTCGCGCCCGTGCCGTCGCTCTGGCACCCGGCCACCAGGGCCGCGGCGAGGGGTAGAAGAATCAGCCGCTTCATCAACCAGTCTGGCGGGGGGAACGGAAAGCTGCCGCGCGGCGCGCGGGGCCATGAAAGAACAGAACGCGGAAACGTCGTGCGCCGGGACACCCGGCGCGCGCGGCGGCCCGCATGCGGACCGCCGCGCAATCGTGCAGGCGGATGACTAGCGGGTGCGGACGACCGTCACCGAATGCAGTTCGCCCGGGGCCGCGCCCGCGGAGCGGACGAGCACCGAGCCGCGCTGGCCCGCCGCAACACCGCTGCGGAAGTACATGGCGCCGCCGGCCACCAGCGAGATTTCGCGCGTGGCGCCCGCCGCCAGCGTCTCCACCCGCAGCGGGTAGCCGCCGGTGAGCGCGCCGAAGACGGCCCGGTCGTTCCAGCTGGTGCGCGTCAGCGAGGCCGACAGGCCGCTCACCGCGTCGTCGGTGTACGCGCCCACGGCCCAGTCGCGGATCCACCCCATCGGCTCCACACCCAGCTGCGCCAGCAGGTTCTCGAATCCGGTGCGGTCGTTGTTCACCAGGTTGTACCACAGCGAGGCGTCATCCCCGTTGCGGCGGTCCGCGGCGTAGCGCAGAAACGACCAGATGGCGCCGCGGGTGGCCAGGTCCGCCGGGTCGCCGCCCGCCTCGTCGTGCGTGGAGTTGGCGCCCGGATCGCGCAGCCATTCGTTCAGCCGGCCGTAGTTGTCCTGGCCGAACAGGTCAAAGGCGGCCGCGATGCGCGCGTCGCTCGTCACCCGCGCGCCCAGGTTGGTGCGCGGGCCGATGCCGGCGCGATGGTAGAACAGCAGCTCCTCGGCGACGTGGCTGAGCCCCTCGTTCAGCCAGGGCGCCTCATCCCACTCCGAACCGCCCACGCCGGGCACCAGGTACAGGCGGCGCGACGCGTTGATCAGGTGCTGGAACTCGTGCCCCAGCACGCCGACGGTGGAGTTGCGCACGAAGGTGGTGGTGCGCCGGTTTCCGTTGACCACGCCGCTGGGGTCCGGCACCAGCATGTAGAACATTTCCGCGTAGTTGCTGCCCGCGCACGCCCCGTCAAAGTCGGGGTTGGCGGTGCGCGGAAACAGGTCGCGGGCGTAGAAGAAGCCGCCCACGATGTACCCGGCGTTGCGCGGCGTAAGCTCGTTTACCGCGCGGGTAAAGAAGATGATGGAGCGGCCGTTGGCGTCCACGTCGGCGGGAACGCCGAAGTTGGCGGTTTCCACCGGGTACACCAGCGTGTCGAAGCTGAGCGCGAAGTGCTGGTAGTCCTCGTCGGTGAAGCCGTTGACGGGGTTGGCCGTATCCGCCACCACCAGCGCGCGCTGGCCCACGGCCACCACGCGACCCGTGCGGTAGTCGGCGTTGCTGCAGAATTCCTGCCCCACGTTCAGGTTCAGCAGCGTTCCCACCGCGGGCGTCTGCTGCTGAAGCGAGCGGCGGGCGCCGCGTCCCGCGTTGAACCGGGCGCGCGCACCGGGAACCAGCGTGGTCAGGTGCGGCGCCGCGCGCTGGTTGAGTCGCTGGTGAAAGCCGCCGTCCCCCCGGGCCGCCGCGCCGAAGCCGGCGACCGACTGGGACAGGGAGATGGACGGGCTGGGCGGCCCGGCGACGGGGATCAGGTTGCCGGACGCCTGCAGGCTCAGCGTGGTGGAGCCGCCCTCGCTCTGCGAGCCGAAGAAGGGCATCAGCACGTACTCGGCGCCGCCGGCCGGGCCGTCCAGGCACACCGTGGCGGCCTCGGAGCCGGTGAACGTCACCGCTCCGCCCACCGGAAGGGCCCGCGTGTTCTGCACCGTGCAGTCGGCCACGGGAACGGCGGAAATCACCGTCACCACCGCCGTATCCGCCACGTCCTCCACCTGCGCCACCACCCGCGCGGTGCCGGGGGTGTGCGCCTGCACCAGCCCGGTGCCGTCCACGCTGGCCACGCCGGGCGTGAGCGACGCCCACCGCACCTGCGCGTCGCCCACCGCGCCGCCGTCCTCGTCCTGGATGGTTGCGACCAGGCGCACGGTGTCGCCCACGGGCAGCGTGCGCTCCGGGGGAGTAAGCACCAGCGAAGCGATGCCCGGCGCGGAGGTCGACGAGCTTTCGCAGGCGGCCGCGGCCAGCAGCAGCGCGAGGCCTGCGGTGGAAAAGCGCTTCATGGGCAGACGGAGAGCGGGGATGAATCCGGGTTCGCGCGGGCGCCGCGGGGACGCGCACGGAGGGGAGCAGACGCGCGCGCGGACCCCGGAATGTACGGGCAAACCGCGTCCGCGCCAAGCGGAAACCGGCGGCGCCACCACACAACACGTTGCGGCACAATCACTTGTACTCACATCCGGAGATGCGGTTCCCGGGGTGTGGTGAGGCGTGGCGGGGGGTGCTATCTTGCCGCCGCGCGCGCCGGGACCGGCGCACCCCTTCCGTAATCACCTGAACCCGTTGCCGGGGCCCTGATGAGCCAGCGCACCGTTCGCCACTTTCTGCAGATTCCGGATTTCAGCCGCCAGGAGCTGCTGGACACCCTTGACCTGGCCGCCCGCATGAAGCGCGGCGAGTACACCGAAAAGCCGCTGGCCGGCAAGACGCTGGCAATGATCTTTGCCAAGAGCAGCACGCGCACCCGGGTTTCGTTCGAGGTGGGAACGGTGCAGCTGGGCGGGCACGCGCTCTTTCTGTCCTCGCGCGACATCCAGCTGGGGCGCGGCGAGCCAATCCGCGACATGGCGCGCGTGCTGTCGCGCTACGTGGACGGCATCATGATCCGCACCTTCGACCAGCAGGACTTGGTGGACCTGGCCACGTACGGCTCGGTGCCCATCATCAACGGGCTCACCGACCTGCTGCACCCCTGCCAGATCATGGCGGATCTGCTGACCATCCAGGAAAACTTCGGCGCGGACCTGTCGGGGGTGAAGGTGGCGTGGGTGGGCGACGGCAACAACATGGCCAACTCGTGGCTGAACGCGGCGTACCGGCTGGGCTTTGAGCTGCGCCTCGCGTATCCCGCCGGGTACGAGCCGGACGCGGCCATCCTGGAGCGGGCGCGCGGCGCGGCCAACATCATCACCACCCGCGATCCGGCCGAGGCGGTGGCGGGCGCGGACGTGGTGAACACCGACGTGTGGGCCAGCATGGGCCAGGAAGACGAATCGGCCAAGCGCGCGGCGGACTTCCAGGGCTACTGCATCACCGAGGAGATGATGGAAACCGCCACGGACCGCGCCGTCTTCCTGCACTGCCTGCCCGCGCACCGCGGCGAGGAAGTGACCGAGGGCGTGCTGGAAGGTCCCCGTTCGCGCGTGTGGGACGAGGCCGAGAACCGCCTGCACGTGCAGAAGGCCATCATGGCTACGCTGATGGGCTGATACCAGGAACTGCCGTTTCACACGGAGGGCACGGAGGGTACATGGAGGTCACGGAGGAACAGAGAACGACAAGCATCACGCAGAGCAGCAGAGACGCAGAGAAAAGATCAGGGAATCAGGGTGGATCATTTTCATCCGTTGTTCTCTGCTACTCTGCTGCTCTGCGTGAGACATGCTGTTGATCTTCCTCCGTGACCTCCGTGCTTCCTCCGTGGCCTCCGTGTGAAACGGCAGTTGTCACAGACGGCCTCCGCACCCTTACCCGCCACAACACGCCGAGATCATGATCCCCAGACCCGACGCCTCCGAGTTTCTGCCCTACTACGGCAAGTACGTCGACCGCGTCCCCGGCGACGATGCGCTGCAGCCGCTTCAGGACCAACTGGATGAGGTGATGAGCCTTGTCCGCGCGCTACCCGAAGAACGCGGCGGCCACCGCTACGCGCCGGGCAAGTGGAGCATCCGCGAGGTGCTGGGCCACATCATGGACGCGGAGCGCATCTTTGTGTACCGCGCCCTGCGCATCGCCCGCGGCGACGCCACCCCGCTGGCCTCGTTCGATGAAAACGCCTACGTCCCCGCCGGCCGGTTCGACGCGCGCACGCTGGCGGACCTGATGGAGGAATACGTAGCCGTGCGACGCGCCACCGTCCTCCTTTTCCGGTCGATGGACGACGACGCGCTCCGGTCCCTGGGCGTGGCGAGCGACGCGGCGGTCTCCGCCCGCGCCCTGGCGTGGATCACCGCCGGGCACGAGCGCCACCACCTGGCGCTGCTGCGCGAACGCTACTTGGCGGCCTGACCGCGCACCCATCGAACGCCCGGTTCCGCTTGTGCCCGCGGAACCGGGCCGGTATTCTCCGCCCCGTCCCCGGTGATCCGCCGAAACCGCGGGCCCGCCGCCGCCGTACCGGCTTCCGTTCCCGCCGCGACCCGCGGCATTTTCCGTGAACCGCTGATCCAACCGATGTCCGGGATGAACGGTCGCGAATGGCTGGTGGAAGCGCACGGCTGCAGTCCGCAGGCGCTGGCGGACGTGCAGGTGCTGCGCGCCCTTTTTGACCGGCTGATCGCCGAACTGGGGCTGCACCCCGTGGCGCCCGCCCAGTGGCACCGCTTTCCGGGGCCGGGCGGCATCACCGGCCTGTGCATGCTGGCGGAATCCCACCTGGCCTGCCACACCTTTCCCGAACACGAGTCGCTCTGCCTGAACCTGTTCTGCTGCCGTCCCCGCCCGGAATGGGACTGGGAAGCCGGCCTGCGGGAGATGGTGGGCGCCGCGCACGTGGTGGTGCGCGCCGTGGACCGTGACTACGCCGCCGTCCCCGCCGCCCGATGACCGGTCCCGTCACCAACTGCCCCAGCTGCGGGGCGTCCGTCGTCTTTCAGTCCGCCGCGGCGGTGCAGACCGTGTGCACCACCTGCAAGTCGGTGCTGGTGCGCCACGACCTGGACCTGCAGAAGGTGGGCGTGGAATCGCTCCCGCCCCCGGTCACCTCGCGCATCCGCGTGGGGACCACGGGGAGCTACAAGTGGGCGCGCTTTACCGTGGTGGGCCGCATCGCCTACCAGTGGGAAAGCGGCGCCTGGAGCGAGTGGCACCTGGACTTCGCCGACGGGCGCAGCGGCTGGCTTTCCGATGCGCAGGACGAGTACGCCGTCACCTTCGCCCAGCCGGACGCCGGCGCCCTCCCCGCCTCGGGGCAGCTCAAGCCGGGCACCGCCGTCACCCTGGGCGCCGCCGGGCGGTGGACGGTGGGCGTTGTCACCCGCGCGCGCTACGCGGGCACCGAGGGCGAACTGCCGTTCACCACCTGGGAGCGCGACGACGCCACCTTCGTGGACCTGCGCTCCGAAGACGGGCGGCTGGCCACGCTGGACTACTCGGACGGCGCGCCCGTGCTGTACACGGGCGAGTTCGTGACGCTGGAGTCGCTGGGGCTGCGCGATCTGGCGGACCCGGTGGAGACGCGGGTGCAGGGCGCGGCCACCCTCAACTGCCCCAATTGCGGCGGCACGGTCACCCTGCGCCGCCCGGGCGAGTCGGTGAACGCCGTCTGCGAGTACTGCCAGAGCGTGCTGGACGTGAGGAATTCACGCCAGCTGCAGGTGCTGCAGCGCTTTGACGACCGGCGCAAGGTGCCGCCGCGCATTCCTCTGGGCGCGCGCGGGCAGATGCACGGCGCCGAGTGGGAGGTGCTGGGCTTTCAGCAGCGCACCATCGCCGTGGAAGGGACGGAGTATTCCTGGCGCGAGTACCTGCTGCACAACCCCGATCGTGGCTTCCGCTACCTGTCGGAATACGGCGGGCACTGGAACGACATCGCCGTCATCACCGGCGTGCCCAAGCACCGGAGCGCCGTGCGCCCCACGGCCGAGTGGGAGGGGCGGACGTTCCGCCACTTCCAGCGGGCGTACGCGGTGACGACCTTTGTCCTGGGCGAGTTTCCCTGGCAGGTGCGCGCCGGCGACAAGGCGCAGGTGGATGACTTCATCGATCCCCCGCTGCTGCTGTCGCGCGAAAAGACGGGGCACGAGGTGTCGTGGTCGCTGGGCGAGTACGTGGCGCCCGAGCAGATCTACCGGGCGTTCGGCATCACCGACCGACCGCCCCGGCCACAGGGCGTGTTCGCCAACCAGCCCGGCCCTCCAGGCGCGGGGCGCATGTGGACCCTGGCCCTGATCTTCGCCTTTCTGGTGACGGCGGGATGGATGGTCCGCGCGGGAACAGCCAGCCGCGGCATCCTGAGCGAGGCGGGGACGTTCACCCCCGGCGCTGCGGCCGCGGCGGGAGGTGGATGGTCGCCGGTAGACTCCGCGGCTTCGGCGGTGGCGGCCGCAGCGGAAGCGGCCGCGGCAGCCGTGTCCGGCTCCGCGCAGTCGGGGGTCGGAGCGGCGGCGCCCGACTCGGCGGATTCTCGGCCGCTGGTGTCGCAGCCGTTTGAGCTGACGGGGCGCACCACCAACCTGCACGTGATGATCAACGCCCTGGTGGACAACTCGTGGGGCGCGTTCGGCGTGCTGCTGGTGCCGGAGGGCGGGTCTGGGGACGCGAGGGAGTTCAGCACCGATGTGTCGTACTACCACGGCGTGGACCAGGGCGAAAGCTGGAGCGAAGGGTCGCGCTCCGGCCGCATCCGCATCGCCGCCGTCCCCCCCGGGCGCTACCGGCTGGTGGTGGCGCCGGACGGCGAGCACGCGTTCAGCTACCGCGTGCAGGTGCGGCGCGACGTTCCCGCGGCGTCGCTGTTCATCATCACCCTGATCCTGCTGCTGATTCCGCCCATCTTTCCCACCCTGGCGCGCGCCTCGTTCGAGGGGCAGCGCTGGTCGGAAAGCGACTACGCGGCCGACAGCTCCGACGACGACGAGGAGTGAGATGAAGCGCTGGAGTCCGGGCTACCTCGTCTACGCGCTGGCCCTGATGGGCGGGCTGGCCTTTGCCGAATACCGGGGATGGAACCCCCTGAGCGCGCGCGAAAGCCGGCCCGTGCCGCGCTCCGTGCGCGACAACCCCGGCGCGTACCGGCCGCACTACGGCGGCACCGGACGCTACGTGGGCGGAAAGTGAACCCGGGAGACCCGTGGAAGATCTGCTGAACCACCTGGGGGCCGCGGCGGTTTACGCGGTGCTGGGCATCGTGCTGTTCGTGGGCGCCTTCATGCTCATGGACCGGCTCACGCCGGGCTCGCTGTGGAAGGAAATCATCGACGAGCACAACACCGCGCTGGCCATCGTCGTGGGCGCCATGTCCATCGGCATCTCCATCGTCATCGCCGCCGCCATCTGGTGAAGCCGCCCCCGCCGCACCGCGCGCGCCGGCGGACGGAGCCGCGCGCGTGAACGCGGCGATGTTCGTCACCGTGCTCCTCATAGCCGCCTGCGGGCTCATCTACGAGCTCGTGGCCGGCGCGCTCGCCAGCTACCTGCTCGGCGACAGCGTCACGCAGTTTTCCACCATCATCGGCACCTACCTGTTCGCCATGGGGGTGGGGAGCTGGCTGTCGCGCTTCGTGATCCGCGGCGTGGCGGCGCGCTTCGTGGCCACGGAGCTCATGGTGGCCATCGTGGGCGGTTTCTCGTCCACCCTGCTGTTTCTCGCCTTCGCCTACACGGACGCCTTCCGCGTGCTGCTGTACGTGCTGGTGATGATCATCGGCATCCTGGTGGGGCTGGAGATTCCGCTGCTGATGCGGCTGCTGCGCGACCGGCTGGAGTTCAAGGACGTCGTCAGCAGCGTGCTCACCTTCGACTACCTGGGCGCGCTGGGGGCCTCGCTCCTCTTTCCCCTGGTCCTGGTTCCGTACCTGGGAATGGCGCGCAGCGCGCTGGCGTTCGGCATCATCAACGCCGCGGTGGCGCTGTGGAGCACGTGGCTGTTCCGCGACCTGCTCCCCAACCGCAAGGCGCTCGTGGCGGGGAGCATTGCCACCCTCGCCCTCCTCGTGGCCGGGTTCGCCGCGGCGGAACGGATCACGCGCACGGCGGAAAGCAGCCTGTACGCCGATCCCGTCGTCCTTTCCCGCAACTCGCCGTACCAGCGCATCGTGCTGACGGCGTGGAAGGACGACCTGCGGCTGTTTCTGAACGGCCACCTGCAGTTCAGCTCGCGCGACGAGTACCGGTACCACGAGGCGCTGGTGCACCCGGGGCTGGCCTCGCTCCCCGCCGCGCGCAGCGTGCTGGTCCTGGGCGGCGGCGACGGGCTGGCCGCGCGCGAGGTCCTGCGCTACCCCGGCGTACGCGTGACGCTGGTGGACCTGGACGCGCAGATGACGCAGCTTTTTCGCACGCACGCGGAGATGGTGCGGCTGAACGGCGGGGCGCTGAACTCGCCGCGCGTGCACGTGATCAACGCCGACGCCATGCGCTGGCTGGACGCCAACCCGGCGAAGTTCGACTTCGTGGTGGTGGACTTTCCCGATCCCAGCAACTACGCGGTCGGCAAGTTGTATACGACCGCCTTCTACCGCCTGCTGCGCCGGCACCTGAACCCCGGCGCGCGCATCGTGGTGCAGAGCACGTCGCCGCTCTTTGCGCGCTCCGCGTTCTGGAGCATCGACGCCACGCTCCGCGAAGCCGGCCTGCGCACCTGGCCCTATCACCTGTACGTGCCCAGCTTCGGCGAATGGGGATTCGTGCTGGCGGGAGATGATTATCAGCCGCCCGCGCGCCTCCCCGCCGGGCTGCGCTACCTGACCGCGGGCGACATCCCCGCGCTCTTCCAGTTTCCCATCGACATGCAGCGCCTGGCCGTCCGCGCCAACCGGCTGGACGACCAGGTGCTGGTGCGCTACTACAGCGAAGAGTGGGAGCGGATCACCCAGTAGGCATTTCGCGCCGGGCGTTTCTGGGCGCGGCCGCGGCTTCGGCCGTCGCCGCGCCCTTCGTTGCGTGCGCGCCCAAGACGGAGCGCGCCGTCGCGGGCGGCTTTGTGGATGACGGCGGCGCGCGCGCCCACCGCCTGCGCGACCGCGCCGCCGTCCCCGCCGTGCGCCGGACGGAGCGCGTTCCCCTGGTGATCGTGGGCGGCGGAATCGCCGGCCTGTCCGCGGCGTGGCGGCTGCGGAAGCGCGGCTTTACGGATTTCGTGCTGCTGGAACTGGAGGACCACGCCGGCGGCAACGCGCGCGGCGGGAAGGACGAGATTTCCGCCTATCCGTGGGCCGCGCACTATGTCCCCGTTCCGGACACGGGTGCGACGCTCGTCCGCGAACTGTTCGAGGAACTCGGCGTGCTGCGTGACGGCACGTGGGATGAGCGGACGCTGGTATCCTCGCCCAGGGAGCGCATCCACCGCTGGGGCGTGTGGCACGAGGGGCTGGAGAACGCGCTGGTGGAGACGACGGCGGACCGCGACGAGATGCTCCGCTTTCGCGACGAGATGACGGCCATGCGCGCCACCGGCCAGTTCACCGTTCCCTCGGCCCGCGGCGCCCGCCCTTCCCCGCTGGATGGCGTGTCGATGGCGGCGTGGATGGACGCGCGCGGGTTCCGCTCGCCCGGGCTGCGGTGGTACGTGGATTACGCCACGCGGGATGATTACGGCTCCCGCGCCGCGGACACCTCGGCCTGGGCGGGCATACACTACTTCTCCGCCCGCCCGGTGGACGACGACGAGCACGGACCGCTCACCTGGCCGGAGGGGAACGGGTGGATCACGGCGCGGCTGCTGGAGCGGGTAGGCGCCCACGTGCGCACGGGGATGCCCGTGCACCGGGTGGAGGCGCTCGGTTCCGGGATGCGGGTGCTGGCGGGGGACGCGGAGTTCCGCGCGGACGCGGTGATCTGGGCCGCGCCCTCGTTTCTGGCGCCACACGTGGTGCAGGGTGCACCGCGGGTTCGCTTCGATTATTCGCCCTGGCTTACAGCCAACCTGGTGCTGGAGCGCTGGCCGGCGGAGCGCGGCTTTGAGCCCGCGTGGGACAACGTGATCCACGGATCGCCCGGGCTGGGCTACGTGGTGGCGACGCACCAGACGTACGCCGTGCAGCCGGAGCGCACGGTGTGGACGTACTACCACGCGCTTTCCGACGTGCCGCCCGCGGAGGCGCGCAAGCTTCTGCTGCGGCGCGGCTGGGCGGAGTGGAAGGACGCGATCCTGGCGGACTTGGAGCGCGCGCACCCCGACATCCGCGCCTGCGTGTCGCGCGTGGACATCATGCGCATGGGCCACGCGATGGTGCGCCCCACCCCGGGCTTTCTGGCGGACCCCGGCCGGCGCGCGCTGGTGGACGCGGACGGTCCGGTGTTCTACGCCCACTCGGACCTGAGCGGCCTGTCGTTGTTTGAAGAAGCGCAGCACTGCGGCGTCACCGCCGCGGACCGCGCCATGACCCGGCTGGGCCGCGGCTGACGGAGATTGTGAGCGGGTCAGGCGGCGCATCGGTCGCCGAGTCGTTCCTCGCGGCTCGCCAGCGCGGACGATCGAGGGCTGCGCGGCGGAACAGGCACGCAAGACGGGGCGCCGGAGAGTGATCTCCGGCGCCCCGACGCGTTTGTCGTCCAGCGCTCAGCCGCCTTCGCTCTGCAGCATGCCGACCAGCCACGCGGGCGGCTCGGTGCCCGCCTTCTGGTGCTGGTGCACCAGCAGCGTGAGCAGTTGTACGCGCGCCGCGGGCTGCTGCTCGTCGGCAATGCCGTCAAGCAGAATCGCGAGCGCCGCCCGCACCGTTTCTTCCGAGAATTCTCCCGGGCTGCCGGTCCGGTTCACGTACCACGCGGTGAGCTTGCGCAGCGTGCCGCGATAGGGCGAAGTCCCGTTGACGAAGTGCTGCAGCCCCATGGGGCTCATTGGGATCGCCCTCGCCACGGCGCGCAGCGAGGTTTGGGCTACGGCGCGTCTGGCCGCTTCCCGGATGGCCTCGACGGGGATGCGGCGCGGATCAGGTGCCTCGCTCACGAGACCTCCCCGTTCCGGCCGGCCACCCGGTGGCCTTGTCTAAACCGTTTACCTTGAGATGAATTACACTGTTTAGTCTAAAGCCCCGGCCGAATCTTAACAAGAGGCGCGTTCCGGATTTCCTGAACATCGCATAGATGGACAGAGTTCACGGTCTGCGCCGTGCTCCGAGTCCTGGTCCCTCCAGCGATCCCCCGCGAAACGGCACCATCCGGCCTACGTGCCGCGCGCACCTCCGCCGGATGCGCGCGGAACGCGGACGGCGGCTTCAGCCCCCGGCACGGCGGCGGCGCGGCTCACCACGCGGCCCCAGGCTGGTGATGCTCGTGGTGAGGCTGCGCTTGAGCGCGCCGGTCAACTCGATGCACTCCACGCGGATTGCCGCGCCCGGCTCGGAAATCACGACGGAGCGGGCGAACGCGGCGTGCCCGCGCTGCGGATCGCAATCGTTGTTGTTCTCCATGTCAGTATACCTCCTCGGTGAACGCCGCAATTCCGGCGCATGTGCCCAGCACGATCTGCTGGACCTGTGGATTGAAGAACTCGCATTGGCAGGAATCCAGATACACCACGGCGAGCGCCTCTTCGTCGCCGCTCAGTAGCGGCACCGCCATCCAAGCCTGCCTGTCAGGGGTGAGCGCCCGGGCATCGGCCTCGGTGTAGGAATACAGCTGAATCAGTTCCGCAAGGTACAATTCGTAGCGTACGTACTCGCGCGAAAAGGCGAATATCTTGCGCTCACGCACAGCTTTGCCGATGACCCCGGACCGGACCGAGAAGCGCCGTCCCGCTCCTCCACCCCCGCCGCCTACATACGGCACCACCTGCTCCAACTCTTCGGGCGCGCGGCCCGGGACCGGGTGCGGCACCACGCGGTGGATGGTGACGCGCAGCAGGCCGTCCGGCTGTTCTGGCAGGTCCAGCGCGCGGCGGATGACGGCGTGAAGCACGCAGAGCGCGCCCAGTAATCCCTCGTAGTCTTCGGCACGGCGGCGTTCGCGCTCCTGCGCCCCGGCATGGAGGACCTTTACCACGCTGGATGCGGAAAGCCATCCCGCTCCCGCCAGCAGCGCCCAGCCGATCAGGTGAGTCGCCGCGTTTCCGAGGTTCGCGGCCGCGGCGCACACCGCCGTCACCAGTGGCGGCACGACCGACACGCCCTCCACCACATGCCGCTTCTCGTAGAACCGCGTCCGCCGCCGTCCTGGAATCCGCCGCATCGCGCCGCACTGTTCAGGTGCTGGATCACGCATCAGCCGGCTGCCCGGCCGCAGCGTAAAGATTAACGATCTGGACGGCTTTGATCAAGGGCCTTCTCCACCCCATCAATACACGCCACAGACGAGCAAATACTTGGGATTATCGTTGTGAGCGAGCGGCCATCTCCGCTCATTTATTGGACAATCAGAACGCTCTCTGCCGCGGCCCATCACGCCGGAGCAGCGCCGGGCAGATTGCGGTGATCGGCCGACAACGATGATCGCTGCCCATCGTCCTCCGCCGGACATCGAATACCGTCCTCACGGAGTGACAGCGCGGCTGCTTCATCCCTGATCGCGAACGATGGAGCCGGTTGTCGCGCAACAGCTTGCGGCAAGGAGCAGGACCCGGCGCCGCGATTGCCCTTGAGGCGGGCCGCACACCGTCGCGGACGACGGGCGCCGCTCCCATCCTCTCTCCTCCGCAGATCATCATGCCAAAGCTCCGCTCCAGCCTTGTGCTCGCCCTCCTCGTCCTTGGCGCGCCCGCCGTTTCGCACGCCCAGTCATCCAGCCAGTCCGCGCGCGTTCAGGCACCACGCCGCGCGGACGCACAGATGGACGCCGCGCTGCGCTACTACGGGATCGATCCGTACCGCCTCACGCGCGAGCAGTCGTACGCGCTGGACCGCATGCGGGCGGAGCTTGCGGGCGAGAGCGGGGACCGGCGCGGGCTCACCCGCACGCAGGCGACGGCCATCGTCTACATGGCGCTGGTGTTTCCACGCGAGGCGCGAAACGATGGTCGTGACGGATACGGAGATGACCGCGGCGGGTACGGCCAGACGAACGGCGGATGGGGACGCGAGCCGCGTCCCGGCCGCTGCACGGAAGTGGAGCAGCAGGCGTACGAACTGGGGAACGTGGTGAGCGGGTCCGCGCGGAACGCGGGGCTGTTCGTGAGCGATGCCGAAAAGGTCCGCGCGCGCTCGCTGGCGCGCGGCATTCAGCAGGGCGCGCTGCAGTGCGGAAACCGCGACGCGGCTGATGTGGCGGGAGAGATCATCGAGGAACTGGCGGAGAACCTTCCGGAGCGCAGTGAGATCGGGCAGCGCGTGGCGGAACTCAAGAGCGCGCTGCGGGGCGAGCCGTACCGCGACGGCCCGCGCCCGCGCTGAGGGTCAGGCCGGGGCCGGGGCGCGCTCGCCGTCCCGGTCCGTGGCGCGGCGCACGGGAAGCGCCAGAAGAAAGCGCGCTCCCTCCGTGCCGTCGAACTCCGCCCAGGTGCGGCCGCCCATGCTTTCCATCGTCTCCCGGACGATGCTCAGCCCCAGCCCGGTGCCCTCCACCCCCGTGACCGTGCTCCCGTGAGCGCGGTAGAAGCGGGAAAAGAGTTCCCCCCGCGCATCCGGGGGAACGCCCAGCCCGTTGTCATCCACGCTGATCACCAGTTCGCGCGCGCCGCTGTCGGTGGAGACGACCGTGCCGGTGACCCGCACCCAGCGCGTGTCCTTCTGCGGGTCCGAGTACTTGATGGCGTTGCTGAGATAGTTGGTCAGGCACAGCTCCACCGCGCCCGCGTTCACCTCCACCTCGGGGAGCGGATCGACGTGCACGGCCACGTTGCGCGCCTGCGACATCTCGCGAAGCTGCCGGCACACCTCGGCGGCCACGCGCGGCAGCGGAACGTTGCGCTGCTGGCGCGTGTCGTTGTCCATCCGCGAAAGCTCCAGCAGGTTCTGCAGCACGTCCTGCATCCCCTCGGCGTTCTGCGTCACCATGGCGGCAAAGCGCGCGCGGCGGTCCGGATCGGCGCTGATGTCGGGGTCCGCCAGCAGCTGCCCGGCGCCCAGCACCGCGCCGATGCGGTTCTTCAACTCGTGCGTCACCATGCGGTTGAAGCTGCGCAGCCGCTCCTCGCGCTCGCTTACCCGCTCCGCCGCCAGCCGCAGGTACTGCGAGGTGGTGAGCTGCTGAATGACGGCCACCGCGCGGAACAGCCGGTGGGCGCAGGCCAGCAGTTCGGCGCGGGTGCAGGGATGGTCGATCTCGTCGACGGTGCGCACCAGGAACTGAAAGAGCACGCCGCCCAGGATCTCGTATTCCTTGAGGATCTCGTGCGCGTCGAAGCCCTGCGAATACCGCAGCCGCCCCAGCTCCAGCGCCTTGCCGATGACCGGCGAATCACCGGCGATGTCCTCCGCCGGGTTCTCCAGGTAGTCGCCAATGCGCTCCATGAGCAGCGGAACGTGGTCCAGCAGTTCTTCGGTGGGAAACACGCGGTTGGGTTCAATCTCCACGCGCGCGACGATGCGGTCCAGCCAGCGCCGTGTGAGATCGTCCGCCTCGGCGCGCATGCGCGCGGCGAGTTCGTGGGCAAGGCTGCAGTTCGTGTTGATGTCCATCCGCTGATCCCGGACCCGTTTGCGTTGGAACCCGCCTGAGCCAAGCACGATGCGGGCCGCCGCGCTTCCGCCCGTCTGGTGCAGCGGAAGTCGCGAGGGGGCGGGTTGGCCCGGCGGGGGCATGCGTCGCGCGGGAGGTGACGCGCCGTGCACCGATTCGTCATCTGCATACACACGAATGCGGGAAGGTCAGGGTGCGGCAGTGTTCGATGGATTGATGGAGAATGAGAAAGAGCCTGCCCCGGACGCGGACGACGCGCCCGAGATTGTTCTGCGTTCCCGCGAACTGCTTCAGCGTTCGCGGGATATTCTGTTTTCGTCCCACGCGCTGCTGCAGCGGATGAGGGACGAGGAGGAGCGCAGGCGTACCCATCAAGCCACCCCCGAACCCCCGCCTCCGCCGGGTTGAGACGCGGCAGGCCCGTCCCACGGCGGCCCCCACCCGGGCCGGCACCACCGGCCCACCCTCCCCCAAAGCAGACTGGGGGAGGGTTATCCGCGGCGGCAGGTTCACCGTGGAGAGCGGAACCTGACTCGGCCCAGATTGTCCTGAGCGGATGAATCCGCCGCTCCACAAGCGGAAAGCCCCGACACGTCGCCCATAGGCGCCGTTCGGGGCTTCAACTATTTTAGGGGTTCGAGGCGAGCCTTGGGCAATCCGCCGCCGTCTTCCGGGCCGCACTCACGCACTAACGCACCCAGCACTCACGCACTTTCCCGCAATGGCCGACCTCATCCTCACCGCGCGCCGCATTCACGTCCTGGGCACGCACGCCCCCGTCCAGGCGCTGCTCATCCGCGACGGCCGCATCGCCGCGGCGGGAACGGAGGCCGAGGCGCGCGCCGCGGCCCTCCCCGGCGCCGCGCACGAGCACGTGGACGGCGTGGTGACGCCCGGCCTGGTGGACGCGCACGTGCACCTGACGCTGTGGGCGCTTGCCCGCCGCCGCGTGGACCTGAACGCCGCGCGCACGCTGGAGGAAGGCGTCGCCGCGATCGCCCAGGCCGCCACGACGGGCGAGGGGTGGATCCGCGGGCTGGGGTGGGACCAGAACCGCTGGGGCGGACTGCCCCACCGCGATGCGCTGGACGCGGTGACCGGCGGCCGGCCCGTGTTCACGCAGAGCCACGACCTGCACTCCGTGTGGGTGAACGGCGAGGCGCTGCGCCGCTGCGGCATCACCCGCGACACGCCGGACCCGGAGGGCGGCACCATCGTGCGCGACGCGGCGGGCGAGCCGACTGGCGTGCTGCTGGAAGAGGCGATGAAGCTGGTTTCCGCCCACCTCCCCGTGGAATCGCCCGCGGAGGTGCGCGAGGCGCTGCTGGACGCCCAGCGCGAGTGCCACCGGCTGGGGCTGACCGGCGTGCACTCGGTGGAAGTGACGGGGCTGGAAGACTTTACGCAGATGGAGCTGGATGGCGAGCTGCGGCTGCGCGTGCTGCAGGCCATTCAGCTGAACCGGCTGGACCAGGCGCTGGCGCTCGGGCTGCGCAGCGGGTTCGGCGGCGAGTGGATCCGCATCGGCGGGCTCAAGATGTTTCTGGACGGCGCGCTGGGCTCGCGCACGGCGCTGATGCGGGAACCGTACGCGGGCTCAACGGAGCGCGGCATCAGCACGCTGCCGCCGGAGGAGTTCCGGGGGCACGTGCGGCGCGCGGCGGAGGGCGGCATTTCATCCACGGTTCACGCCATCGGCGATGCGGCGGTGGAGCTCGCGATCGACGTGCTGGGATCGGCGCCGCGGGTGGCCGCCATGCCGCACCGCATCGAGCACGTGCAGCTGTGCCCGCCGGACCTGTGGGAGCGCGCGGGGCGTTCGGGACTCATCGGCTCCATGCAGCCGATCCACCTGATGAACGACATTCCCGCCGCCGAGCTGCACTGGGGGCACGAGCGGTCGCGCGGCGCCTACCCGTTCTCACACCTGATGCGCGCGGGGATGACGCTGGCGTTCGGCTCGGACGTGCCGGTGGAGTCGTGCGATCCGCGCATCGGGCTGTACGCGGCGGTGCGGCGGGTGGGGTGGAACGGCGAGCCGGCGGAGGGATGGTGGCAGGAAAACGCCATCAGCGCCGAAGACGCGCTGCGCGCCTACACCGAGGGCCCCGCCGTGGCGGCCGGCCTGTCGCACCGCACCGGCCGCCTGCTGCCCGGCTACGACGCGGACCTGGTGGTTTGGGCCGTGGACCCGCTGGACTGCGAGCCCGAGCAGCTTCGCACCATGAACTGCGTCCTCACCATGGTCGCAGGCGAGACGGTGCACCGGTCGTAGGTGCGTCGAATTGTGTCGAGCAGATAGCCTCATCTCATTGAGCACCACATATTGCTGACACGATGCTGCCGCGGAGAGTTGACCCGTGAGTATCTGAAAGAATAGGTTTCCGACAAGTGGACTGGGCATACCTGGTCGGCGTTGGGTCTCGGCGTACGTCGAGGCCCTTCTGCTTTTCTGATCGCGGAGCATCGTTTCTTTCCCCGATCTCCAGCAATCTGCAGCGCCTCACCTTGCCTGGACGATGACGGACGCGACGACAGGTTCCACGATCACGCTGTACCGACCGGTAGGACGCGCGGAGCTGGCGCTGATCGAGGGGAGCGGATGGCGGGCGTTTCCACCGCGGCTGGAGCACCAGCCGTTCTTTTACCCGGTAGCCAACGAGGCGTACGCGGTGCAGATCGCGCGCGACTGGAACACGCGCGACGCGGCCTCCGGATTCGCGGGGTACGTGCTGCGTTTTGCAGTCGATCGCGCTTTCCTGGACCGCTATCCGCTGCAGACCGCGGGCGCGGCGATGCACAAGGAATACTGGATTCCCGCCGAGGAGATGGACGACTTCAACCGCGCGATCGTGGGATTGATCGAGGTCACGGCGGAGTTCATCGGCAAGGCGGACTAGCGGTTCCCGCCATCGTCCCGACCGCGGCCAGAAAGCCCCGCGCGCGATTGCCCTTACGGGGTGTGCGGCGGGGTTTGCGCTTTCAGCAGCGGCGAAACGGTCCAATCCTCCCGCTGCGCATCCGCCCGGTGCGAACGCGTGTCTCCCGAACTGCGGAAAATCGTGGGTACAAGCACGGTCGCGCCCAAGACCCATGCGGCGAGGTAAAGAGCGTACCCGAGCAGCAGGCGCTGGCGAAGCTTTTGGTACACCTTCCGCCGCGACGGCCGCGGCTCATCTGCCGCCATCCGCAGGAATCGAAAAGCCGCATTGGTACCCCGATCCCACCGAAGATACGAAATCCTGTTTTTACGCAGCAGCCGCAGGACGATCGGCCAGATGATCGCGTACTGATAGAAACTCGCCGCGATGACGATGATGATGACGGTGAGCGTAGCCGTCTCGGCCCACTCCGCCGTCATCGGGGACACCCCTTCTGGTCCGACTCATCCGCGGCGCGAACGAGCATATCCGTCCCCAATGCCGCCATCCCCCGATCACCCACGATCATCCCCCGCTGGTCGATGAAGTTCACAGAATCCGCGTCGCCGACGATAGTGCTGCCGCAACCGTACATCAGCATGCGATTCGTCCGGCATGCGGGTCGCGGAGGAGCGTCACGAGATCGTGCGCGGAACGGAAACATGGGGCGGCGGATGACCATCATCAACAGATGCACGACCACGTGGTTCGGACGGATGGACAGTCGATGACACCGGAAGGTCTGGCGCGGGCGGCGCGCATCGTGGCGGATTCCGGTCTGCTGGTGGTGAGCAGCGGCGCGGGGATGTCCAGGGAAAGCGGCATTCCCACCTTTCGCGACGCCATGGAAGGATTGTGGGCCAACTTCGATCCGCAGGAACTGGCCACGGAAGAAGGCTTCCGCGCCAACCCGCGGCGCGTGTGGAGCTGGTACGCCTGGCGCCGCGACCGCGTCATGCAGGCGCGGCCCAACCCCGGTCACTTCGCCGTGGCCGAACTGGCCGGGATCGTTCCCGAACTCGTCGTCGTCACGCAGAACGTGGACGGGCTGCATGCCGCGGCCGGGTCGCGCGACGTCGTGGAGGTGCACGGCAGCATCCGCCGCGTGCGCTGCCTGGACCGCGGCCACGTCTTTTCCGGCGAGCTGCCGGTGTACGCGGAATGCGAGGAGCAGGACCCGCCGCCCTGCCCCGTGTGCGGATCGCCGCTGCGGCCAGACGTGGTGTGGTTCGGCGAGATGCTGCCAGTTGACGCCGTGGAGCGTGCATGGTCGCTGGCCGGGCGGTGCGATACGATGCTGCTCATCGGCACGTCGGGGACGGTGTGGCCCGCGGCGGAGCTTCCGCTGGTGGCGCGCCGCGCGGGCGCCCGCATCATCGAGGTCAACCCGCACCGCAGCGAACTGACCCACACCGCCGACGTCTTTCTGCAGGGGCCCGCGGGCGAGGTGCTCCCCGCCCTCCTCGCCGAAGTGCGCCGGCTGCTGGCCGCGTCCACGTCCACGTCCTGATCCCGTTCCGCGCCTTCTCTCGGCCTTGTAAATCTGATGGAGGAGCGAACCCGGATCACGGAGGCCGACAGCGCTCGATCTGAGCGGATCGTGACGGCAGACGAATGCTACCCTGCCGGTTTCCCGTTTGCGGAAGCAACTTCGAAGGGACAATTAGAAAGAAAGTCGTACAAATTCCACCCGCCGCCCCTTGCGCGGGCGAGCGCGGGCGGCATGTTTCGGTTCTTCCACTTCGCGCGGCGGCCGCCCCACGCGGTTCGGTCCTTGCCCGCCGCCCGGGGAACCGCATGAGAACGGATACCGGTTTCTGATGCAACGACGCACCAAGATCGTCTGCACGCTTGGCCCCGCCAGCTGGTCGCCCGAGCGCATCGATGCGCTCATCACGGCCGGAATGGACGTGGCGCGCATCAACTTTTCCCACGGCACGCAGGAGCGGCACGCGGAAACCATCCGCAACGTCCGCGAAGCCTCCGTGCGCGCCGGCCGGCCCATCGCCGTGCTGGGCGACCTGCAGGGCCCCAAGATCCGCGTGGGCGTGCTTCCCGAGCCGCGCACCCTTCGCTCCGGCGACCGCATCACCTTCACCCCCGAAGGCGACCACACCGGCGACGAGCTCCCCACCACCTTCCGCGAGCTGGCGGACGACGTGGAAGTGGGCGAGGTGGTGCTGCTGGCCGACGGGCTGATGGAGCTGATCGTGGAAGACGTGCGTCCGCCCCGCGTGGACATGCGCGTCATCCACGGCGGCGAACTGACCAGCAACAAGGGGATCAACCTTCCCAACACCCTGGTCAGCATCCCGTCGTTGACGGAAAAGGACCTGCGTGACCTGGAGTTCGCGCTGGCGCAGGACGTGGACTACCTGGCGCTCTCCTTTGTACGCTCGGCCGAGGACGTGCGCGACCTGGTGAGCCGCATTCCCGCCGGCGGGCCGCTGGTGGTGGTGAAGGTGGAAAAGGGGATGGCGCTGGACAACCTGGACGCCATCCTGAGCGAGACCGCCGCGGCGATGGTGGCGCGCGGCGACCTGGGCGTGGAGCTGCCGTTCGAGCAGGTGCCGCTGGCGCAGAAGCGGATGATCCAGATGGCCAACCTGGCGTCGCGGCCCGTCATCACCGCCACGCAGATGCTGGAGTCCATGATCGAGAACCCGCGCCCCACGCGCGCGGAAGCCTCGGACGTGGCCAATGCCATCATCGACGGCACCGACGCGGTGATGCTTTCCGCCGAGACGGCGACGGGCAAGTTTCCCGTGGCGGCCGTGCAGGCGATGGCGCGCATCGCTCAGGAGATCGAGGATTCGCACATTCTGGAGGCGGGGCCGCACTACGACATCCCCATCGCCCCGGACGTGGACGGCATGACGCCCACCGAACGCGCCATCGCCGGCGCCACGGTGGAGGCGGTGCGGCGGCTTCAGGCGCCGCTGATCATGACGTTCACCACCAGCGGCAGCACGGCGCGCGTGGTGTCGAGCTTCCGTCCGCCGGTACCCATTCTGGCCATCACCGACAACATGAAGACGTACCACCAGCTCGCGCTGGTGTGGGGCGTCATTCCCATCGTGTGCTCCGACGAGGCCTCGTTCAGCGAGATGCTGGCGTGCGGCCGCGACGAGGCGATCCGCCGTGGGCTGGCCAAGGCCGGCGACCGCGTGGTGGTGACCGCCGGGCTGCCCATGCACCAGCCGGGGACCACCAACCTGCTGCAGGTGTCGGTGCTGTAATGGAGTGCGTGAGTGCGGGGTGCGTGAGTGCGGGAGCCCGGGCCGGGTGTTCCGCGTCGGCCTCCGGCGGCCGCGCGTTCGCGCGCTCAGCCCCCGCACGCGCATGAAGCTGCGCTTTCTGGGCACGGGCACGTCGTTCGGCGTGCCGGTGATCGGGTGCGACTGCGGCACGTGCACGTCCGCCGATCCGCGCGACCGGCGGATGCGGCACGGTGCACTGGTGGAAGAGGACGGGCGCCGGCTGCTGGTGGACACGCCGCCGGAGCTGCGGCTGCAGCTGGTGGCGGCGGGAGTGTCGATGGTGGACGCCATCTGGTTCACCCACTGCCACGCGGACCACATCCACGGGCTGGACGACGTGCGGGTGTTCAGCGAGCGCGGCAAGCGGGAGATGGAGGTGTACGCCAGCCCCGACTGCACGGCCACGCTGCATGAGCGCTTCGCCTACATCTTCGACAGCACGGTGCGGCCGCTGAAAGGCACGTCCAAGCCCGAGGCGCGGCTTACGGAGGTGCACGCGTTCGAGCCGGTGAACGTGGCGGGGTTCGACGTTCTTCCCGTCCCCGTTCCGCACGGCAACCTCCAGGTGTACGGCTTTCGCACCGGCGCGCTGGGCTACATTACGGACGGCAAGTCGCTGCCGCCCCGCACGGTGGAGGCGCTGCGCGGCGTGCGGGTGCTGGTGCTGAACGCGCTCTGGTTCGGCAATCCGCACCCCACGCACTTCAGCGTAGAGGAGGCGGTGGCCGCCGCGCGCGAGGTGGGCGCGGAACGCACGTACCTGACGCACATGAGCCATCGCGTGACGCACGCGGAGCTGGAGGCGCGGCTTCCCGAGGGTGTGTACGCGGCCTACGACGGTCTGGAAGTGGAGGTCTGACGACGGCCGCCGCCCCGTTGCGGCGGCCGTTGTTCGTTCCGGCGGCACGGTTCTCCTGGAAGCGGGCACGGCCTTCGGTGGATGGATGAGGCCGGCGCGGGCGGAAAGGCCCCCTCCCCCCGGCCCCCTCCCCCGCTCCGCGGGAGAGGGGGAGAACTCACGCCGGACCGCGGAGTTGGCCCGGCGGATGGAAGATCCTTCGTCCGCACCATGGTCTGGCGCGGCAGAGGATTCGGCCGGTGCCTCCTCAGGATGATGCCGACGGGCGCCTGCACGCGGCGCTCCTGCGCGGCGGACAGATGCCCGCGCGCCGCAAGTCACACGTAGCGGCGCACGTGATGCCTGAACGCGGCGGGGCAGATCGCCTGGCCGTCGCCGCTGAATCATCGCGAGCACACCGAGGCACTGAGGACCGGGCACCTGGCACTTCCGTCACTGCCGTTCCCGCACTGACGCACTTACGCACCCAGCACTCACGCACTCCCCAATGCTGACCTTCGACTACAACAACATGCTCGCCCCGCGGCTGGGCGGGCGCGGAATCGACCCCGCCTCGCTGGACGCCATGGCGGGCCGCTTTCGCGAGGCCCACGCCGACACCGCGCGCCGCCGCGAGGCCGGGGAGATCGGCTTCTTCGCCCTGGCCGACGCCAACGCGGTGGTGGACGAGATCCAGACCTTTGCCGACGGACAGGGGCAGGCGTTCAGCAACCTGGTGGTGCTGGGGATCGGCGGATCGGCGCTGGGGACCATCGCCCTGCGCACCGCGCTGCTGCACCCGCTGTGGAACGAGCTGGATGACGAGGAGCGCGACTACTATCCGCGCATCTACGTCCTGGACAACATCGATCCCGCCACGATCGGGCCGTTCCTGGACCGCATCGACCTGGGCCGCACGCTGTTCAACATTGTCAGCAAGAGCGGCGGCACGGCGGAAACCATGAGCCAGTACCTGATCGTCCGCGAGCGGCTGCAGGCGGCGTTCGGCGAAGACTACCGCCGCCACCTGCTGTTCACGACCGATCCGGAAAAGGGCGTGCTGCGCGCGCTGGCGGGAGAGGAGCAGATCCCCACGCTCCCCATCCCCTCCAACGTGGGCGGGCGGTTCTCCGTCCTGTCCTCCGTGGGCCTGCTTCCCGCGGCCATGGCGGGAATCGACATCGCCGCGCTGCTGGAAGGCGCGCGCGACATGGTGGCGAAGTGCGAAACCGACGACCTGCGCGCCAACCCGGCCGGGGTGTTCGCCGCGCTGCAGTACCTGGCGGATACGGAACGGCAGGCGCCCATCCACGTGATGATGCCCTACTCCGACCGCCTGCGCGACGTGGCCGACTGGTTCCGCCAGCTGTGGGCGGAAAGCCTGGGCAAGCAGCGCACGCGCGAAGGCAGTGAGGTGTTCGCCGGGCCCACGCCCGTGAAGTCGCTCGGCGCGACGGACCAGCACTCGCAGGTGCAGCTGTACGTGGAAGGCCCGTTCGACAAGACCATCACGTTCCTCTCCGAAGCGGACTTCGGGCCGGACGTGCCGATTCCGTCGGCGTACGAGCACCACGCGGAGCTGGCGTACCTGGGCGGCCACAGCATGGGCGAACTGCTGCGCACGGAGATGCTGGCCACCGAGGCGGCGCTGGCGCAGCGCGGGCGGATGAACATGAGCATCGAGATCCCCCGCGTGGATGCGCACGCGCTGGGCGAGCTGATGATGATGCTGCAGATCGCCACCGTGTACGCCGGCCACTTCTACGGCATCGATCCGCTGGACCAGCCCGGTGTGGAGCTGGGCAAGCAGCTGACGTACGGCATCATGGGGCGGCCGGGCTTTGAGCAGGCGCGCGCCGAATGGGAAGGCCGCACGCCCAAGGACGACGCCTTCATCATCCGCTGATCACGGTCCGTCCGCCGGGCCGGATCCGCTGATCGCGCCGCGAACCGGCGCGGATCGAAATTCCGGATTCCAGTCCGTACAACGCGTCCACTTCCGGGGATCAACCCGCCGGAAGTGGACGCGTTCTTCGTCCATCCCGCCAAGCATTTCAGGCCTTTACGACCCAGTTCGCGTCCATTTTTCATCTATTCCGTACAAACACCGAAAACTTCGGAACGGACCTGCTCCGGGGGTGGTATCCCCCTGCAGGTCCGTCAGCCAGGCGGGCCGGTCCAGCAAGCCGGGAGCACACGATGGCGTACGACAACGGAGAGCAGGTTTTCAACGTCCGCAGCACCGACTACAACGGCGGCGCGGTGGGTGACGGCGTGACCAACGACGCGCAGGCGTTCAAGGACGCATTGGCGGCGGCGGACGCGGTGGGCGGGACGATGTTCGTTCCGGCCGGAACGTACCTGATCCAGCTTGGCGATCCCGCCACGGATCCGCTGTGGGAAACGATCTCGCCCGGGCGGTACGCGCTGCTGCGGGTAACGACGAACGGCACGCGCATCCAGTGCGACCCGGGGGCCACCGTGCAGGTGGAGGCTTCGCACATCTTTCAGACGGCGACGGACACCGAGCCCGCCAGCATCTCGTACCTGGTATTTCTGGGCGCCAGCGCCGCAGCGGTGACGCGGGTGGCGCTGGAGGGCGGCCGCTGGACGTGGGAGGCCGTGGCGCCGGCGGTGCTGCAGGAGAGCAATCCCGGTTTCAACAGCTTCTTTGCCCTGGGCGGCTACTACATGGAGTCGGTGATCCGCGACTGCGAGTTCGATGGATTTCCGCGCGGACTGGCGGAACTGGGGAGCTTGGTGGTGGACGGGCTGCGCTACTCGTACAACCTGTACGAAAACGTGCGCGCGGTGAACTACGGCGGCGCCGGTGGCGACAACTGGATGGGCTGCCAGGGCGGCACCACCATCCGTGGCGGCGTCATCCAGTCGAAGCGCACGTACCAGAGCCACGGCATCTATTACCAGCTGGACCGGCCCGGCGTGGTGATTGACGGGGTGGAGTTCCGCGACATTCGCTCCGGAGGCAAGATTCCCATCGCGCACCACGGCACCAGCGGCACCCGCGGGTACGGGCCCACGGTGACCAACTGCCGCTTCGTGGACTGCAACTCGATCGAAAACGGCAGCGCGCCGGTGGGGTCGGCGTTCAAGCCGTACGGCGGAACCGCCATCCTCGGCTGCACGTTCGACAACAGCGGGTACCCGGACTTCGGCGGCATCACCTTTACCCGCACCCGCGGCGCCAGCGTAACGGGCTGCACCTTCATCGACTCCGTGGTGACGATCGCCCCGGAAAGCGAAGGGGTGGAACTGGACGCAACCTGCGAATTCGAAGGTTCCGCCAAGGTGGTGCTTTATGGCAGCGCCGCCAACAACGTCATCCGCGGGCGCTTTCTGAACCCGGAAGCGATACCCATCAGCGTAACGGGAACGGGCCGGGGCAACGTGGTGGAAGGAGCGCAGATCTCCATCGACCTCGCCGATGCCAAGTACACCACGGGCGGCGGAGCCATCGCTCCGCCCGAGGCGGCCATCCGCGTGTATCCGCAGGGCGGCACCTGCGACGTGCGGGGCGGGCGCATTTCCCTGCAGGGCCACACCGCCTACAGCAGCATCGGGATCCGCACGCTGGCCGGCACCACCAGCGTGTCCATCCACGACGTGACGTTCGGCTCCGACAGCACCACGCAGGGGTGGGCCGTCATCCGCGTGGATGGTGCCACGGTGGGTCCGGTGCGGATCGCGGGATGCTTTGAGGACCGGCCGCTGGCGGGCGGCGTGCCCGTAGTACTGCCGGCGGTGAATGGCCCGCAGATGGGCGGCGCCAACATCACCCTGCTGGACAACACCTTCGTGGGCAAGCTGAACGGCGTGACGGGCGTGGTGCGCGCGGAACGCAACCTGTTCGGCGGCGTGCCGGACGCGCTGGACGCGGGGACGGTGACCACGGCGCAGACGCCCAACGCGGGCCCGTACCGCGAAATCCGCTACACGCTGGGGGCCTCCATCACCCTGAACGCGCCCGCCAACCCGTACCGCGGCGCGCACCTGCGCTTCGTTCTCGTCCAGGACGCGACGGGTGGCCGCGCGGTGACGTTCAACGCGGTGTACAAGGTGAACTGGACACCGGACACCACCGGCGGCAGGCGGAACGTGATCGAGTTCGTGTTCGACGGCACGAACTGGAACCAGGTTTCCGCCGCGACGGGGCTGTAATCCGCTCCCGCCGGGCATTCGTCGGGCGGGGTTGATGGACGGGAGCGTGCGCGGCCGCGAGCGGGGCGCGCACGCTCCCTTTTGGCGTCATGGACCGGATGACCGGCGTCCGCCGGCGAGGTCAGGCGCCGCGCCCGCTTGCCGGAGCGAGCATCCGCCCGTCATCTTGCCTCCCGCACGCAGCGGGGCCGATGGGCGGGCCCGCGACGCACGCGCAACGGAATTCAGGTGGAACCGATTCACCCCGCGTCCACGCACCCGGCCATCACGCCGGGCTCGCGGACGCTGATCGTCATCAACCCCGCCGCCGGGCAGCTGGACACGGAGCGCACGCTTCGCCTGCTGGCCGGCGCGTTCGCCGTGCGGGGCGCCAGCTTTGACCTCTTTCACACCGCGGGCGCGGGAGACGCGGAGCGCGCCGCCCGCCACGCCGCGCAGGGCGGCTACCGCGCCGTGGTCGCCGTGGGCGGGGACGGAACCGTGGGCGAGGTGATCTCCGGCCTGGCGGGAACCGACATTCCGCTGGGCATCATCCCCAAGGGGACGGGAAACCAGGTGGCGGTGAACCTGGGGATTCCGCGCGACATCGAGGACGCGGTGGAGGTGGCGGTGAACGGCGTGCCCGCCTGCATTGACTTGGGACGGCTGGCGGACGGGCGCTACTTCGCGCTGGCGGCGGGCGCGGGGTGGGACGCGGCCGTCATCGCCGGGGCCACGCGCGAGCTCAAGGATCGCTGGGGCTTCGGCGCGTACCTGTACGCCGGGCTGCGGGTGGGCGTCACCCCGCCCAGCACGCTGTTCCGCATCACCGCGGACGGGCACATGCTCACCGTTCCCGCCGCGATGGTGCTGGTGGCCAACATGGGGCAGTTCGTGGCCGCGCCGTTCCCGCCGGTGGAGGTCAGCGTGGGTCCCGCGGTGTCCTATCAGGACGGACTGCTGGACGTGTGCATCTTTGCGCCGCGCACGCTGCCGGATGTGGCCGCGGTGGTGTGGCGCGTGGTGAGCGGCCAGTACGCGGGCGATGACCGGCTGATCTACCTGCAGGCGGCGGACGTGCGGGTGGAGTCCGATCCGCCCGTGGTCACCGAGGTGGATGGGGAGCTGATCGGCAACACGCCGCTGCACGCGCGCGCCGTCCCCGGCGGCATCACGGTCCTGGTTCCAGGACCGGACGAGTATTGAGACGCGGCGGGCTCCAAAGCGGCCCCCACCCGGGCCGGCACCACCGGCCCACCCTCCCCCAAAAAAGACTGGGGGAGGGTTGGGCGAGGCGGCAGGCCTGGTGTGGAAGGCGGAGACCAAAGCGCGCCGAACGTATCCTGAGCGAATGAATCCGCCGCTCAAGAGCCTGTCTGATAAACCCGTTGAGGGACTGCGGGCGGATGATAGCGAGGGTAGATTGGGGGGAGAGGAACGCCGTCATCCCGCCGGATCAAGCGATGAGCTACAACTTCCTGCCGTACGAGCAAGATCAGCTGTACCTGATGCCGCCCTCGGTGCAGGAATGGGTGCGGGAGGAGAGCTATACGCGGTTCCTGTCAGACGTGGTGGATCAGCTCGCGCTGTCGGGCCGGCTGTCGTGCTTCTACGCGCAGTACCGTGAGGACGGGTGGGGGGCGG